>JAGLWR010000032.1 GCA_023133315.1 Methanomicrobia archaeon
TCTCCTTATAGACCTCCAGAAACCTCTTCCCTTTATCTGTGATACTATAGTATACTTTCCTTCCTACTCTCTTAGAACGTACCATATTTCTTTCTTGAAGTCCGTTGAGATGCTGATAAACGGCTTGAATTTTCATCTTTTTATTAAGATTTTTCCATATTCCATATCCGTAATTTTCCTTTTCTTCCAGTATCCTCAAAATCTCTACTTTTGTACTCGTGACTCCAAAATAATCTTTTTTAATGTTAAACGATTTTAATCCGCTTCCCGTTATAATGCAGAGAGTTTTTCCCTGTAGATTGTATCTTAATCCCGCTGCAACGGTGGTGGCAGAAGCCAGCTCACAAAATATGCCTCTTTTTGCCAGAATTTTTTGGGCTTCGCTGATCTCTTCTTCCGAGAGTTTAAAAAAACTTCCTTTAGACTTCTTAACGGCATCTGTTGCTAAATCTCTGAAAAGAGGTTTTTTAACATAGATCGCGAGAGCGTCTGTTTTCTTTTTTATAACATTTTTGTTTATCATGGGCGCACAGTTCTCAGACTGAACTCCTATAAGCCGCGGGAGCTTATCTATATATCCAAGTTTGAGAAGCTGAGAAAATCCCCTGTAAATCGAAAATATAGTGCCTCCATTTCCTACGGGTATTACTATATTATCGAACTCTCCTTTTTCAAAAATTTCAAACGCTATCGTTTTTTGTCCTTCAATCGCAAGAGGATTGTACTCGGAAGCATCGTAGAAATTATTGAGCCTGCACGCTTCCTGCACAGGATCCAGGAGATCGTCCACAGTTTCTCCGACCCGTATGATCTGGGCGTTGTACATCATCATCTGGAGCAATTTTCCTCTTTCTACGTACTTAGGCACAAATAAATAACTCTCTTTGCCTGCAAATGCAGAATATGCCGCGATAGAAGCACCTAAGTTTCCATTCGATCCACAGGCCAATCTTTTTCTATCACAGTGCGAAAGAATGACAGTTGCAGCTCTGTCCCTAAAACTACCCGTAGGATTCCTTGTTTCATCTTTCATGTAGAGATCCAAGTCATTAAAATAAATTATGGGGGTATTTCCTTCATTTAAACTGATTTTCTTTTTTACAGGCAAAAGATCTTCATATCTCCAGACACCTTTCCCTCTGAACTGTATCTTTTTGATATCTTCTTTAATGAGAAGAGGAGATCCACATTCACAGATAGATACATACTCATACTCCTTGCCACATTGAGGACAGACATAAACCATAATACTTATTAGGAGCGGTGAATTAATAATCTTATGGACGTTATAGGGATCAAGGATATCACTATAGAAACAGGAAAAGATAGTTACAAAATAAAATCGGAGAAGGATATATCTATACCTTCATGGCTGGCTCTGTTCCTTGAGGAGGAAGGAATCGTAAAAATAAAATCATACGACAACAAATATTTCCAAATATTGATACTGGGGGAAAAAAAGGATAAAAAACTGAATCTCTTAGATGAAGATTTTTACGAACTCGCTGAGATAACACTCAAAAAGGCAGATCCCCAGCACAGAAAGAAACTTGCCATATCATTAAAAGAACTGATAGATCTCAGGATGAGAAAATTGATGCAGCTTGCTATGCAGGGTGCAGAGATAAAGATTCCTCATAGAGAGAAAATTTTATATAACAAGATAAGAGAAGAGATAAAGAACTGGTTTGCAGATACAGAAGGGATGTTTAATGGAGATAGAGTATGAAGATATTTTAAATAGATTCAGGGATTTTTTTCTTGCATATCCCAACGTAAGTAATCCAAAATACAAAAAACCGATAGACGAGATGAAAATAACTGAAAAAAAATCTCTTGATGTGGATTGCGAGGATATTCTTGATTACGATCCGGAGTTATACGAAGCGATCATTGAAAGACCTGTAGACGTAATTCCCATTGCAGAAGACGGATTAAAAAGTATACTTCTTGGAGAAGACGTTTTTGTAAGGTTTTACGATGCAAAATCAGAAGAGATCGAGATCAGGAATCTGAGAGCGATTCATGTCAATAAATTCATCCAGACATTGGCCATAGTGGGGAGGAGTTCTGAAGTGAAACCTGAGATCGTGGAAGCGGTATTCCAGTGCCAGAGATGCGGACATATACAGATAATAGAACAAACAGAAGAGTTCTTTAAGAAACCACCTATCTGTGAAAACCCGGCATGCGGGAGAAACGGACCTTTTAAACTTCTTGAGGATCAATCTAAATTCAGGGACTGGCAGGTTTTAAAGATTCAGGAAAGACCCGAAAAACTCAGAGGAGGGAGAATGCCGAGGAGAATTAATCTTATTATCCGCGACGATCTTGTGGAGCTTGCTAAAGCAGGTGATAGGATTACTGTGACAGGAATTCTGAAAACAGTTCAGGAAAGTACGCTTAAAGGCAAAAAAACAACGTTCAGTAAGTATATAGATGTAAACTCCGTAAGAATAGAAGATCAGGACGTAGAAGAGATCAGGATTACGAAAGAAGAAGAAGAAAAGATAAAAAAACTCGCTCAGGATCCC
The DNA here is from genome assembly GCA_023133315.1 of Methanomicrobia archaeon. Classification (GTDB taxonomy): domain Archaea; phylum Methanobacteriota_B; class Thermococci; order Methanofastidiosales; family B48-G16; genus B48-G16. The sequence goes on from JAGLWR010000032.1 coordinate 2,535, forward strand.
TTTATAATCGAAAAAATAGCAAGTTCCATCGCACCATCTGTATACGGATATCAGGAGATAAAAGAAGCAATAGCGATGCAGTTATTTTCTGGCGTTCTGAAAGAACTTCCAGATGGGACAAGACTGAGAGGAGATCCGAACATACTTTTGGTCGGTGATCCTGGTGTTGCCAAATCGCAGCTTCTCCTGTACGCATCGAGAATAGCACCGAGGGGATTATACACGAGTGGGAAAGGAACAAGCGCAGCTGGACTTACTGCAGCAGTAGTTCACGATGAAACTACGGGAGGATGGGCACTGGAAGCTGGAGCATTGGTACTCGCTGATGGAGGGATAGCGTGCATAGACGAGATAGATAAAATGAGTAAAGATGACAGATCCTCGATACATGAGGCCATGGAACAGCAAACAGTAAGTATAGCAAAAGCAGGCATCGTTGCAACATTAAATGCACGATCAGCCATCCTTGCAGCCTCAAACCCAAAGTACGGAAGATTCGACAGATTTAAACCATTTGCTGAGCAGATAGATCTTCCTCCCACACTTATCTCAAGATTTGATCTTGTATTTATAATCACAGACGTACCTGACGAAGAGAGAGATAAAGCAACAGCTCAACATATTTTAGATGTGCACAGAGGCGTCGAGGAAGTGATGGCATCTCCTATAGATCTAGAATTTCTTGAAAAATATATACTCTATGCAAAAATAAACAGGGCCCCTGCTCTAACAAAGAAAGCTGCAAGAAAAATCCATAATTTTTACGTTCAATTGAGAAAAATAGCTCAGGATAGGGATGCTCCTGTACCTATTACCGCAAGGCAGTTGGAGGCGCTCATAAGACTGAGTGAGGCAAGAGCAAAGATGAGGCTTTCAAATAAAGTGGAGGCTGAAGACGCTGAAGCTGTAATAAAACTCTTTAAAGATACGTTGTTTAAAGTAGGAATCGATCCTGAAACAGGTAAATTAGATATAGATGTTATAATGACAGGAAAACCTAAATCCCAAAGAGATAGAATGATGCATCTTATGGATATCATCTCTGAATTAGACAAAGGAGACGGCGTCTCTTTTAACGACATAATCCAAGAAGCAGAGAGAGAGGGAATAGATAGACATTTTGTGAGAAGATATATTGAAGAGTTCAAGCAACGGGGAGACCTGTACGAACCGACTCCGAATAGATTCAAAGTCTTGAGATAGATTACTCTATTACCTTTTTCTTCCAGATCCCTGTTCCGAAAAGGATTAATGCAACTATTGCACCAACTATATTGCTTAATGCCATCCCTATCCATACCCCCGTGGAATTCATACCAAGATATAAACCGAGAAAGTAGGCCAACGGTATCCTCAATCCCCATAATCTTAAAAGATCCAGTATCATTGTTGGAACATTATGTCCTGATCCCCGAAAAGAGGCAGTTATACCTGCAAATAGCCCAAAGAATGGAATTCCAATGATTACACATTTGATAAAGTTAGCACCTTCATTTACAACTTCGGAGTCATTTATAAAAAATCCTATTGCCTCTGCCCTGAATAAAACTAGGAATACAGCACATACAACGAGAATAGAAAACATCACAATTATTCCTTTCTTTGCGACTTCTCCGGCTCGCTCTATATTATCGGCACCAAGACTCTGTCCTAAGATGGTGCTTATTCCGGCACCTAAACCATTAATGGAGATAAAAACTAAGCTTATTATTCTGTCTCCAACGCCGTATGCTGCTAAAACTACTGTGCTATCCGGAAGTCTTGCCAGAACGTACATCAAGATAAAGAAACCAAAGGCTGTACTTGACTCCCCTATAGATGCGGGAATTCCGATCCTCAGGATCTTTTTTATCTTCTCTTTATCTGGCTTTAAATGACTCAGTTTAAGCTTTATCCCGACCTTTCCTTTAAACAGCAGATATAACGCTATACTGGCTGCCAGAGACTGCGTCAGAACAGTAGCCAACCCTGCACCGACAACTCCCATCCTCGGAAATCCAAACATTCCGAAAATGAGTATGGGATCGATGATTATGTTCAAAATTACTGCGATACCTTCAACGATCATCGGTGTAACAGTATCCCCATACGCTCTCATGATAAATCCAAACATGAAGGAACAGAATACAGAAGGCGAACCTAAAAAATATATTCTCAAATATAAAACAGCGAGATGAGAAACTTCCTGTTCTAATCCTAAAGACTGGACAATAAACGGTGAAAAAACAAATCCGATAACTGCAATACTTACTCCATACACTAGTGAGAGGGATATAACCTGTCCAGCAGCCTTGTTTGCTTCTTTGTGTTTTTTTGCCCCCGTGTACTGAGATACTAACGCAACACCGGCAGTTCCAAATCCGAAGGCAACGGCTATCAACAGAAATATTATAGGCCACGATATCTGGAGGGCTGCCACAGCGTATTTTGATTCTTCCAGTCTTCCAAGCCAGAATGTATCTGCCAGTGTATAAGCTGAATAGAGAAGACCAGAAACCATTATAGGCCAGCCTAAAAGGAATAATGTTTTTATTATCGGGCCGTTGAGAATCTGCTCTTTGGAAACAGAACGCATTATTCAAGAAAGAAAACGTTATATTTAAATATTTGTTTTTTAAAATTTTAGAGATAGGTATACTAAATTAAACAAGATTCTTGATAAGAAAGATATAAATAGATGGTAATTGAGTAAAATCATGAACTCAGACTTTTTAGATAAAGTAAAAATATCTATAAGAAAAAAGCCGATTTTTTCAATATTGTTCCTCGCTACGTATCTGATTTTAATTGTATTTTGGAGAAGAAATCTTCCTTCATGGAAAGTGTATCCCTTTCTTCTTGTAGTTCTTGCCACGTTCTTGTTTTTAATCACGAGTAAAAGAAAATCAATCACGATGAAATACTGCAAGTTAAGTCTGATTGCTTTCCTGGGATCTCTTGTTTTCTCGATTATTCTCACTCAACTGAGATCGGATATCACACCGATCAAGATCCTTTATATCGTAGCATTAAATTTAAAACTCTCGATATTTGTAGTGTTTGTTAAAGACATTGTTTTTGCAAACTCTATTGAATACATCGTCAAAAGAAAATGGTATCACATTATTCTCGGAACCGTTTTGCTCTGGGTATACATTTCCTGGATATTTGCAATAGCGTACTCCCATCCATCTCTCAGTTGCATCTGTACCGAAACCCAAAGCAATTTTGAGCCTACAAACTCCATCAACAACTGGTATTTCAGTATTACTACGATAACTACAGCAGGGTACGGTGACTTCTATCCTACAGGTATTTGCAAAGTAATCGCAAACATAGAAATGCTCCTAGGTTTTTTCTTAATATCCATCATGGCAGGACTTGTTGCAGGGGTAGCATACGAAGAGATAAAAAGGAAGGGCAAATTTAAAGAATAATACTTTTTGTTTCTAAAATCATTAAAAAAAAAGAAAAATTAAAGTTCTATTTCTAGCTCCTTCAGTTTTTCTTCGGTGGGTTTTCCGTTTTCCCAGCCTCGAAGTTCATAGTATTCTTTTTTCATCTTTTCTAACTCAACTACCTGTCCTTTCCCAGCTCCCTCTGGCATTTTCTCTTCTAAAAGTCTTTTTGGTAATACATCATCTTTGCCATCAAGACCCAGCTTGTTCATAATAACTCTTTCCAAGTTGTAGATTCTCTCTCCTATCTTCATTATCTCTTCTTCACTTATATCCCAACCTGTTACAGCCGAAAGAAGCTCTGCATAATCCTTTGCACCTATTGCGAAAGTCGTGAATAAACAGTTCACAGTAGAGTTAACGACGCATGCTAGATCCTGGAAGATCTTTACCCATTCAGCTTTTCCGTCTGGTGTTAACGGATCTATTTTTTCTGGAATTCCTACGACCTCGGGAGCAATGGTATACCCTGTGACATGACATCCTCCTCTGTTAGCTGTTGCATAATTTAATCCTATACCCTTTATAGCTCTAGGATCATATGCCGGCATCTCTAGGCCTTTGACGCTCATGGACAGATCAGGAGCACCGAATTTCTCAGCTAATCTCTTAGAACCTAAAGCTAAATACTTCCCGAATCCATCTTTATAAGCTGTTTTCTCTACCAGCTCTACTAATGCAGCAGCATTTCCAAACCTAAGATCTATCCCCTGTAGCTCCTCTTCTTTTATATATCCTTTTTCATTAAGCTCCATCGCACATGCAATGGTAGAACCTAGAGAAATCGAATCCATCCCAAGTTCATCACAGATATGATTAGCCTTTATTACTGCACCAAGATCCATTACTCCTGTATCACTTCCTAAAGCCCAGATAGATTCGTACTCAGGTCCTTCTGAATAGGGTATCTGGTAAGGTCCTTTTGTTACCTTTGTCACCCTCCCGCATGCGATAACACAGCCCCAGCAGGGTTTCTTTTTAATTAGATACTCCTTGCTTATTGTTTCCCCACTTATCTTATCTGCATCTTTGTTGTATCCCGTCTGCCAGTTTTTGAAGGGCAAGGCACCTACTTCGTTTATAATATTGACAAGAACTCCTGTACCATGGGTTGGAAGTGCCTCTCCTGTTACATGGTTCTTTCTCAGTTCTTCTAGACAGTTTTTGGAAACTTTCTTGTATTCCTCAGGTTTTGCTACCTCTACCCTATTGTTTCCAGAAACTACAATCGCTTTAAGTTTTTTAGATCCCATGACAGCCCCTAAACCTGTTCTTCCAATTGCTCTGTGCTCATCGTTTATTATACAGGAAATCAAAACTTTGTTTTCACCTGCAGGTCCTATGCACGTCACGCTGGCGTTTTTTCCTTTCTTAAGAATTTTGCATGTGTCAAATGTATTTTTACCCCAGAGCTCGGATGCGTCTTTCAATTCCGCTTTGCCATCCGCGATCTCGAGATAAACGGGCTCCTTTGATACGCCTTTTATTACTATAAAATCAAAACCCGCAAACTTCAGGGAAGGTCCCCAGTTTCCTCCAGAGTTTCCGCTTCCTACGGATCCCGTCAATGGAGATTTAAGTGCCATAACATGGTACCTTCCAGAAGCAGGAAATCCTGCAACCCCTGTTCCCGGTCCTGTGGCAAATATGAGAACGTTTTCTTCTCCAAGAGCGTCTATAGATCCTTTTTTCTCCTTTAATATCTGGTACAGCAGATAGAGAGCGTATCCTTTTCCACCAATGTACTTTTTTGCAATCTTCTCGTCTGTGGATTCCATATCTATGCTTCCCTTACTCAGATCCACATTCAAGATTTTTCCCATATATCCGTTTTTCAAAAAATCACCTAACAATGATCTTCTTCGTTAAATATAACTTTTTCGTTATTCTTGAAGAAAACAATCGCTTTAAACTCTTTCAATACTACGCCTTAGATAAAAAATAATCTTAGAAGGAGAGGTTTTGAAAGAGGGACCTTGGTGCCCCTTCATTCAACGGCTTCTTTCTTTAGAACATCCTTTTCCTCAAGGATAGATATCCCTGTATCTTTACCGAATACCTCTATTCTCACAGTTTTTTTAGGAACTGTGAGGTTAACCTTTGCATCTTTTATTAAACTCAGTATTTTCTCACCAAGATCCCTCTCGAGTTTTCTGCTGTCAAGCCGTTCTCCCCTGTTCTTGCATCTTACGGCAAATGTTTCTTTCTCGTTGATCTTTTCCCTGGAAAGAAGTAGAGCCTTTTCAATTATCTCATTTTCATTCGTTCTTGCAATCAGTTCTAATGGGATCACTCTGCAGATTGCAGTTGTCTCATAATCTCTTATGAGTTTTAAAGCATCTTCTTCTGTTTTTACAAGGAAAACTCCTCTGAAAGGCGTTTTTTTTATTTTTAGATTCCCTTTTAAAGCCCACTCTACCTCCCACATCCCGTCATACTGCCTCGAAACTGGGGTAGTAACTAAATAATACATGGTTTACCTCCTTAATCCTCAGGCCTTATAACGATGTCAGCGATGTCTATACCCAGCTCCCCGATCTTTGCTAAATTTTCGATTATGTTGCCCATGTATATGGAGTCTTTACCTTTTAACTCCAATATATCTTCGTCCAGCCCTTTTTTCAGCGTTTCCAGATCTTTTTTCATCCCCAAAACTCTGTCAGCTTTCTCAAAATCTTTCTTTTCCAAAGCGTCCCACGAACTCTGAAAGATCTCAATCAAAAGATCACTCATCTTTTTCACATTTTCAAAAATCTTTTGATTTAATGAAGAATAATCTATCTCCCCAAAATTTATGCAGTTATTTTCTATATTATCAGCGATTTGCTCGATATTCTTGGCTACAATCCTAAGATCGAGACATTCCATAGGTGTAACATTTATTTTTTCAGCGAAACTCGTATCAATGATTGCAGTTCTCAACTGCCTAACTACAAGAAAATATAATCTGTCCACTTCAAAATCTCTCTGAATAACATCTCTGGCAAGTTCAGGATCGTTGGTTAGAAAAGACTTCAGAAAATCTTTCTGCATCGAAGTTGCCACAAAAAATTGCCTCTTCATTGCTTTCTTTGTTGGAAGTTCAGAAGGATCCAAAAGGTTACAGATGGTAATCTCTCTGTTCTTTTCATCGACTATCTCATACCCAGAAAGAGTTTTTAGAACATCCTTAATAATTCTCCTATCACTGTGATCTATATTGCCTTCGGAAACAATGCTGATAGTATCATATCCACACATGTACTTGGCAGTAATTTCCCGCATTATATTACCGGGGAGCGTTATAACAGCACTCTTTTTCAGTTTTTCTTTCTTTAGAGTCAGAAACAGACCCATATCCCTCTCTTCTATCGTTAATGAGTCTCCTCTCTTTAATTTGTATCGTCTTATCCATTTTTTTGGTAGAGATATTATATATGTCCCTCCACCAGTGACCTGTATTCTTCTAAGTTCCATAAAACATATAAAACCAAAAACTATAAAAATCTCTCTGTTATATCTTTAAATGAAGAATCTAAAAATTTCAGGTGAGAAAATGCTTGTAAGAGATGTCATGACAAAAGAGATAGTGTGTGTTGCGGTACCTGGAAGAAGGAAAGATGCTCTGGACATTATGCAAGAAAAGAATATCTTTACTCTTCCGGTCGTAAAAAAAGGAAGTAAAAAACTGCTGGGAATTGTATCCCTGAACGATCTTCTCAATAATCCCGAGGAAGAACAATTAGCTCTATTGGTCAATAGAGGACCGTTCAAAGTAAGTTCCGATGACGATATAAAGAAAGCCTGTCATATCTTTGTAAAAGAAAAACTCAGAAATCTTCCAGTCGTAGAAAACACTGAATTAGTAGGCATTATAGGCATAGACGATATAGTAAAAAAAGGTATTTTCAAACTGAAGATAACAGAACCGTGTAAAAAATACATGAAACCAAAAGTTACTGCGGTCTGGGAAGAGACCCCCTTGAACGTGGTTTTAAAGATTATGAGCTACTCAAGAAGCTTATCTGTTGTAGTTCTCAATGACTCTGGAGAGATAACGGGAATGGTAGACACGGAAGACATAATAAAAGCTGGAGAAGTTGTGAGTGAAATGAAAAAGAAGGATATGGCAACATCTGAAGAGGATGATTGGAGTTGGGAAACCAGAAGCACTCTCTATATAGGTATGAGGACGCTGAAACTTCCAAAAAAACCTGTAAAAGATTATATGACGAGAGAAGTAGTCACTGTCACTTCAGATGGAACTATCACTGAATGTGCAAAAAAGATGAGGAAATACAACATAGAGCAGCTTCCCGTTACTGAAGATACCAATAGATTAATCGGTATTATAAGAGACTATGACATTCTGAAAGCATTGATCGATCTCAGTTAATATTATTGTAATGTCGATATCTATTGTGAAGTTAGCGTCCGTCTAGTGTAGAATTGGTATCTAATGTGGAGTTTG
>JAGLWR010000033.1 GCA_023133315.1 Methanomicrobia archaeon
CATCACAGATGGATAGCTCTAAAAAAGATGGGTGCCAAGAAGATCCCTTGCATCCTTTTAGATTATTTTGATGGCGAAATAAAGCTCTATACCTGGTATCCTGTTCTCAACGAAAAACTTGAAAAGGTCTTGGAGCTCTTTGATCACTATCCTCTGGAGGGATATGAAAACCATCTTGGAGACTTCAGCTTTATTATCACTGACGGGAAAAAATACTATGGCTTAAAAGATAGAAAAAGTATTATAACACATATTGAAAAAAAAGGATATAATTTTGAGTATGTCGACACAATAGAAGCGGCGTTAAAAGAAACAAAAAATGGTAAAACAGCTTTTTTAAGAAGAACGCTGACAAAGGAAGAGGTCATTGAAAAAGCCTCGAAAAATGAAGTTTTTTCACCTAAAACGACAAGACATTGGTTTCCCTATAAGTACCCGTATCTTTATATAAAAAAAGAGGCGTTGATTTCATGAAGAAAGATATCTCTCTTGAGATAGAGAAGAACTTTTGGGATGAAGCCGTTGCGAACATCTGCAAAGTTTTAAATGAAGACAAAAAAGACGTGGAAAGAGGGATAGTATTCTTTTTTGGCAAACACTGCGGAGATTACTTGGAAAAATTCTGCGGAGATATAGACGAAGAAACAAAAAAGGAGTTGAAAATTGCAATAATACATTCAAAACAGGAGAAATAGATGAAAGAAAAGGTAAAAAAATATTATAGGGAAGGAATAGTTTATTCGAATGATAGATGGGAGCTTTTATGGGAACTGAGGAAAAAAGCGCTGGATGTTATGGAGTTTCTAAAAGGACATTATTGTATTGCTTATGGAAGTATTACAAGAGGGGACGTAAACAAAACGAGTGATATAGATATATTCGTTGAGGTTGAAAGTCATATTTTAGAGATTCTCTTAAAAGACTTTAAGATTCTGGAGAGAAAAATCGTTCAGGCTACGCCCTGGCAGGCTGTGAAGGGCAGCATACTTCTTGACGACAGTATAGAAATATCCTTCCCTCTCGGCGAGATAAAAAAGAAAGAGGAAGAATTTTATCATTTCGGAGGAGCTTTAGCGTACGAGGAAATGAAAGAAAAGAAGAGGGTGTGCGGGGTTAATAAAAAACTTCTCCTGATAACACCTACAGAATCCGGTCATAGAGAAAGCAGTATAATCGGTAGAGAAGGCAAAACAGCCAGGTTATTAAACCTTTCCATAGGCACGGTTCAGGAACGGATACAGGTGCTCTCGAGAAGAGATAAGGTGGGAAGAACTGGCGTGTACCTGCAGAGAGTGTTAGCTCCGGAAGAAAGTTTTGGAAAAGTTCTGAAAAAGATCGTGGACAAAGATGCTAACGTGAGGAGGAGGTATCTGTAGTGTATTCATTAGGATATTTTTTAAAATCCTAACTTTCTTAGGGAAATCTATTTATGTGCCTAATTTATTAAATTGAGTGATTATATTTAAATAAACTTATTCAAAAAGATATAGGTGATATCATGATTATAGAAACAGAAAACCTGACAAAATACTATGGCAAAATCAGAGGAGTGGAAGATTTAAGTTTTTCCATTGAAAAAGGTGAGATCTTTGGATTTTTGGGTCCAAATGGTGCTGGAAAAACTACAACTATACGAACTTTACTCGGATTTTTAAGACCTACAAGAGGTAAAGCATTCATTTTTGGGAAGGATATTGAGAAAGAAATGCTGGAAATAAAGGAGCTAACAGGATACATTCCTGGAGAACTAAATCTGTATGGAGATTTAACTGCCAAAGATTTTCTGGATTATTTTGGTAAATTGAGAAAAAATTTTGATGAAAAAAAACTCAAAGAACTTTTAGAGATCTTTGATGTTCCATTGAAGAGAAAAATAAAAGGATACTCACGGGGGATGAAACAGAAACTCGGTATTATACAGGCTTTCATGCATAATCCTGAACTGATAATAATGGATGAACCGACAGCGGGGCTGGATCCGCTGCTCCAGGGAAAATTTTATGATTATTTAAGAGAAGAAAAAAAAGAAGGCAAGACTATGTTTATCTCATCGCACATACTAACAGAAGTAGAAAAAATCTCTGACAGGGTGGGAATAATAAAGGACGGGAACTTAATAGCGTTAGAAAATATAGAGGCGCTGAAAAGTAAAAAAGGAAAAGTCGTAAAGGTAAAAACTAAAGAAAAGATCAAAATAAGAGGAATAAAGACAGAAGAAGAGAATGGATGGACAACGTTTGTTGTTACAAAAAACGTAGATGACATTATTAAAAAATTAGCGAAATACTCCATAGAGGACATAGAAATAGGCGAACTCAGCCTTGAAGAAATATTTATGCATTATTACAGGTGATCGAATGAAAATAGCCATTCATAGTTTAAAAACCAGCTGGAAAGGAATATTACTGTTAAATTTAGTTTTTATTGGGCTTACCGCTATGGTGATCTCAATATTCCCCACAATTAAAGAATCTTCAGGAATTCAGGAGTATATACACAGCCTTCCCGAATCATTCCTGTCTATTTTCGGGAGATCGGGCCTGGATATAACGATGCTGGAAGGATTTCTGAATATGGAACTGTACCAGTGGGGATGGGTGCTCCTCCTCGGTGTCTACTTCGCATTTATTTCCTCCTCTTTAATATCAAAAGAAATTGAGAACAAGACAATCGATATGCTCCTCTCAAATCCTGTTTCAAGAGGAAGAATCCTTCTGGAAAAGTTTCTGGGACTTGTGCCTTCGATTGTTCTTATAAATATAACGACGCCTCTCGTCATTCTCGGGTGCGCCGCATACATCAACGAGACGATCGATGTGACGTATCTTTTTTACACACATTTCGCTTCGATCCCTTATCTGCTTGCAGCATGTGCACTCGGGCTGTTGTTCTCTGTTATCTTTGATGAAGCGAGAAGAGCAAATACATTGGCAATAGGAACCATCTTCGGGATGTACATTATAGAAGCACTCTCACTGCTTTCAGAAAAATACTCTGCAATAGGAAAGATATCCCTTGCCCATTATTATGATCCTGGAAAAATCCTGATACAGCACGATGTAGATATCATGGGGATAGTGATCTTATTCTTCATTACCGTAGTGCTGCTGGCAACAGCTGTAATCTACTTTCAGAGGAGAGATATTGCCGTTGTGTAGGGTTGGAATTATTAGGAGTGCATTGAGGAGAAGGTTGGTGTGTTGAGAGCTGATATTGAGGAGAGAGAGGTTTTGGTTAGGAACTAATAGAGAATTTGATAATTATAAAACTAAACTCTTTTTGTATTAATTTCTATTACCAAAAATATTTTAATAAGGAAATTGATTTATAGTTATTAATTCAAAAATCTATAAAGTGAGATCATGAAAGTCGGATTAGATAAAACAATAGTAGATAGTTTAGACCCTAAGATGGCATTAAAAAGAATTGAGAAGGATATTGAAAGTGACTTTATTTATGCGCCTCACATAAATGATATTTACAAGTATGCTGGAGACAACCTTTGGGAGGAATTAAAAGGTCAACTGTGTGCGGGTAAGTTTAATCCCTCATTACCCATATATATTGATGTTCCTAAAAAATCTGGCTTGACAAGACCTGGGGCAATTCTTCTACCTCTAGATAGAGTACTATATCAAATTTTAATTGATTACATTGCACCAAAGGTTGAATCAAATCTAGATCGTTCAAAGGTTTTTTCACGAATTCTATTAAAATCTGACGAGGAAGGTAGAATGTTCGAAGATATTGGGGAATCCTATACTAAATTTATAGAAAATGTTGTTTTTAATTGTTCCCTTTATGAATATGTTGTCAAAACTGATGTTAATTCATACTTTGAAAATATTTACCACCACCCGCTAATAGATTCCTTAAAATCGAGTGGTATTTCTCCCAAAATTGTCAATATTTTAGAAAAATTACTTTCCGCATGGCAAGAAACTAGCTCCTATGGAATAATTCAACGATGCTTTCCATCCGATCTATTGGGAACTTTCTACCTCTCTCCAATAGATCATCAATTGAAAATAAATGATATTTACTCATTAAGGTTTGTCGATGATTTTTATTTATTTTTCGATGATAAAAAAGAAGCGCACATTGCTCTGGCAAACTTATGCAAGATATTACGTAAAGATGGTTTATTTTTAAATGAAGAAAAAACAAGTATAAAACGGTCAAATCTTCTTATTAGAGAAGAAACTGAAATAGATCATATGATGAATCAGATTGATAATAATTTGAAAAATACAACGATCAGAGAGACGCCCTATGGATTTCAGATTCCTCTATATGGTAAATTTAAACTACCTGAAGAGGAAGATTTCGATATAGAGATAGTTGAAAAACTATACTCAAAAAGAAAAAGTGCTAAATTCCAATATGATAAAATAATTACATTTTGTTTGCCCCTTTTAGCAAGATTCAAATCAAAAATTGCGATCAGTGATTCTATTCGAGATATTATAAATGAACCTCATCTAACTCGCACATATTGTGGCTATTTAGCTTCATTAATTAATGATTATAAAGAAATATCAAAAAAAATAATTTCTATAGCTCTCTGTGGAGAACTATTATATGAATGGCAATACATGTGGATATATGCAACTTTACTTTATCGGGAGACGGTCTCGGAGGATATCATCGACTTTGCTTTAAAACAATTACAAATAAAAAACACATCGGAAGCATTAAGAGCAATATGCGCTCTTTTGATAGGCCGTTTCGGAACTGCTAGTCACAAAAATATACTTCGGAAAGAATATCAAAATGATGATAGTGAATATGTTAGGGCTGCAATTCTTTATAGTGCCTCTTTTTTTCCTTCGGGACAACGTAATTCTTGTTTTAGAGCCTGGGGACATCATTCTCCAATAAATACACTAGTAATTTCTGCTATTAAAAATAAACGAAAAGTTTTATTATCTAAGAAAAGATAAATTATTTATTTCTAGCTGAGGTTCTTATTCTATATTAATTTTTTCAAATTTACCAGTAAATTCGAGTGACAACCCCGACAGCCGCACTCTCAAAAGTATTATAGACCTTGCTAGTAAAACAGTGGAGAGGATAAAACTGTAGCGTTCTGGAAAAGAAAAAAACGATTATTTTTATTTAGAAAAGAAAGTGGTTTATTGAGAAGAAAAAAAGTTAGGTACTTTTCTGAAAAACGTTTTTAGGTCGTTGGGGTAAGTAACCTAATGACTTAGGCATATGAAACACTTTCGTTTTCACAAATATTTTTTAAGGTCATTATACCTCTCTTCCAATTTTTCATAGTCTTTATCTCGGAAAAAATTGCCTAAAATATTCCATAAATTTATTGTAAGGTTTGTACGATTTTTAACCTCATCTATATAGTTTTTTATTTTTTCTTTTTCAACAAATTTAGATAAAGGTTTATCTTTGGGTAAGCTATCATAGGATTTTCGTAGATCATTCAGAAGCAAATATATTTTTGAAATTGCCATTATTTCAATTTTTGTTAGAATTCCTAATTCTCCTATTATACTACTATATACTCTATCTTCACAAGACATATACTTAGTTAGTACATGATCGGGGACGGATTCCATTTTTTTTACTTCTTCTTGTATTTCGTTTATATATTCCATATTTCTCTCCAATTCTGCTCCAATCAAATTTCTCAAATCTTCTTTTTTTTGTTCTATTCTCTTTTCTTCTCTTTCTTGAAGATCTTTTCTGGATTTTCTCGATTCTAAAACTATAAGGAGAGTAAATACAGCATATACTACAGCAACGCCTACTGACACCCACTGAGGATCCAGATTCATATTTAATATTCATATTTGGGCATTAAAAAACTATCTTATCAAAAAACGGGTATCCTAAAAACCTTATCTATTTTCATAAAAAATGACCTGTTATTGTAGAGTACCTAGAGACCTGGGGGTGTGGGAGTTAAAAAACGATCCTCCAGATCCTCCAGTAGTATATGAGTGCTGGAGGTTATAAATGTTATTTTGGAATACAGGAGAAGGTATTTATACATTGGTATTTTAAATTACTTTGGTGATTCGTTGAGTGATTTATTTAGAGAAGAACATAAAAAACTTCATGAACTACTTGATAAAACACATAAGAATTTAGATGAAATGAGTGGAGAAATACCTGAAGAGCTGGAATTAGAATTGCGTAAAAAAGTTGAAGAATTCCATAAAAAAATGAATGAAATAGAGGAAGTAATATCAGAACCCAAAAAATTTTATGTATTGGGAGAGGAGGAAGTAAATAAAAAACTGGAATGTTTTTTTTCTGAAATGAAGAAATTAATAGAGAAAATAGAAACCCGACATCCTTAATAGGGTGAAATCCATTCAAATCTTTTTGTACCTGTAAAAGTAAAATTGGCACCCCTATGAAATTTTTTTAGATTTTTACTAGCAAATTCGAGTGACAATCCCGGCTTAACCTTTCTGAAAGTATAAAGAAGCTCTATGCTAAAATTTGACGTCAAAAAAAGTGCGGGGGAAGGGAAATTATAAGATTTCTAAAAGTAATTTAAAAGGATTTTATTAAGAAAAATAAAAAAATTAAAGCATACTTAAAACTTCGTTCAATAGCTCCAATACTTTCAACAGTTCATTGTTTGCATAAACGCAGACACCTGTTTTGTTGGCATTGTCTATATGCTCCTGCGCTTCGTCTAACAATGCTTGGATATCGTCTGGAACATCTTCTGGGAGAAGTTCTTCTATATCGCCAAGAAGCGTGTTCACCTGCGAAAGACGATAATGCGGAACGGCACAAAAACAACTAAACACAGTAGGGGGAGGAGTAGTAGGAGGGGGAGTAGTAGTTGGATTGTTCTTGGTAGATCCCACCAAATTCACTGCTAACAAAGAAATCAAAAGTATAGTTACTATTATTTCACCTTTTATTTTTCTCATGATATCGCCCTCATAAATGTTCTACATTTTATAATTCTCAATCTTATATAAAGTTTTCGTTTCATCTCTAAAAATCTAAAACATGTTTGTAGTATTTCTTTAATCATGGAATCACATTCGTGATTTTCTACCTGTGAGACTGAGATATTACAGGGCCCCTAGAGGCAGAGGGTGTGGGAGGTGGTGATCGTGAATGTTTGAAGAAAATTATTTATATA
Organism: Methanomicrobia archaeon; assembly: GCA_023133315.1. Lineage (GTDB taxonomy): Archaea > Methanobacteriota_B > Thermococci > Methanofastidiosales > B48-G16 > B48-G16. The sequence goes on from JAGLWR010000033.1 coordinate 7,133, forward strand.
AAAAAGTAGAAATATGAAATATAAATAAAAAAGGTGACAAAAATGTCTTACTGCACTAATTGCGGGGCCGAGATTAAACCTGACTCAAAATTCTGTTCCAAGTGCGGGAAAGTGGTTGGAAAAAAAGAGGATATCGAAAAAGGACAAGATCGCGAATTTTTCACCGAAGGAGACAATATGGGAACGAGGCAAGACACTTTGAGTCACGCGACAACGTACTGGATGGTTCGTATGGGATCACCTAAGAAGGATCCCTTTGTGCTGTATACATTTGATACCGAGAAAGACGCCCGAGAGGCCCTGCTGGAACTGCCGTGCGTTCATGTGGCCGGGGATTCTCAAAAGTTGATCTGTACGGAGGTGTTGATTTTTGGCTATTACTCAACAGAAAATGGAAAATATGAGGCAATCGTCTGCGGGGATGAACTGACACACGAACTGTGGGAACAGGCCAAGACGAGTTTCTCCGAGCACGGGGGGCGTCGAAAGAACGATTTGGAACCGGAAAGACGTGTTGCCCCATCTCCAAAAGCAAAGGTAGTCCAGCCAGGTAAGGTCGTGTTCGTTAGGGAGGATCGCCAACAGGGGAAATTTGGAGCAACACTGATTTATCGGATTTACAAAGGACCTGACGCTATTTCTGCGCAAGCATTTCTGAAACAGAACCCTGTGACCAGACAGTTCTACTACCTTGTAGTCGAGACACCAGAAGGCAACTATTGTCGTGACATTCAGGGAATCTACAAGGAATAGATAAGAAACAGCAATAACTCAGCGTTCACGCCATTAATTAAAGGAACCTTACAGTCAGGGTGCTCACAAATTCACACAGGAAATTCGTAGTTGGGCCTTATTTCTCCGCGTTTTCAGAAGATTTAGATCGTAATTTTTCGATCTCTTCTACGATGTCTTTTTCTATTTTTGTGAATCTTTTATCAACTTCTTCTTCCGGTACGATCTTCATTCGTGCTATCTCTTCTTTTACTTTCATTGTTACTATGTCCTCGAACTCAAGAGAACTTATTACATTCAGAAGATTTTCATAGAACATTAAACATATTCTAAGCATCCACACCTGCTTTTTTTGTGAACAGTACGTATCTATCCTGTGAAATGCACTCTGCTGGAGAAAATCTTCTCTCAGTATTTTGGCGGCTTCCAGTGCAAGTCTTTCTTTCTTTGGTAATGCATCAGGACCAACTAACTGCACTATCTCTTTCAGTTCCTCTTCCTTCTGTAAGAGCTGCATTGCTCGTATCCTCAGTGAAGACCAGTCTTTAGAGACATTATTCCACCACGATTCGACGTCCTTCAGATATAACGAATACGACGTGAGCCAGTTTACAGAGGGGAAATGTCTTCTGTCCTTTAGTTCCCTGTCCAACGCCCAGAAAACCTTTGTCACTCTCAGAGTATTCTGCGTCACTGGCTCCGAGAAATCTGATCCCGGAGGTGAGACGGCTCCTATTATCGAGAGAGAACCCTCCTTACCGTTTAATGTTATCACTCTTCCGGATCGCTCATAGAACTCCGCGAGTTTTGAAGCTAAGTATGCAGGATATCCTTCTTCTCCGGGCATCTCTTCCAGTCTTCCTGAAATTTCTCTCAGGGCTTCGGCCCACCGGGATGTTGAATCTGCCATCAAAGCCACGCTGTACCCCATGTCCCTGTAGTACTCAGCTATCGTAACACCGGTATATATAGACGCTTCTCTTGCAGCCACGGGCATATTTGAGGTATTTGCAATCAACACGGTCCTTTCCATGAGAGGTCTTCCTGTTTTCGGATCCTTCAACTCGGGGAACTCTGTTAATACATCCGTCATCTCATTTCCTCTTTCACCGCAACCTACATAAACAACGACTTCTGCATCCGCCCATTTCGCAAGCTGATGCTGTATGACTGTCTTCCCAGTCCCAAATCCTCCAGGAATCGCAGCCGTTCCTCCCTTTGCGATAGGAAAAAAAGTATCCAGAACTCGCTGTCCCGTAAGCATGGGTATGGAAGGTTCAAATTTCTTGGTTACGGGTCTTGGTTTTCTCACGGGCCATTCATGGTACATCTTTATCTCTTTATCTTCTGTCTTGGCTACGGGATCATTTATCGTGAAATCGCCTTCCTCTATATGTTCTAACTTGCCTTCCCCAAAATCTGGAGGAACAAGAATTCTATGTTCGATGAGTTCTGTCTCTTTAACGTATCCTATTATATCTCCTGACTTTACAGTGTCTCCTTTATTTTTCAATGGAACAAAATGCCACTTTTTTTTCTGTATTAGAGGCTCTACCTTCACACCTCTCCTAATATAATCTCCTGTCTGATCTCTTATTAAATTCAAAGGCCTCTGAACACCGTCATATATACCTGAAGTCAGTCCTACGCCCAACTTTACAGATAACGGCCTTCCGGTAGATATGATCTTTTCCCCCGGTTTTAACCCTGTCGTATCCTCATAAACTTGGATAACGGCTCTATCTTCCTGTAACTGGATAATCTCACCCATAAGTTCCTCATCACTTACCTTCACCAGCTCATACATCTTACTGCCTTTCATTCCCACTGCTTCAACAACGGGCCCACTTATTCTGATGATTTTTCCTTCCATTAACTCACCTTATCTCTATTCCAATCGATCGTTTGATCAGTGAAGCTATCGGATCTTTTTTTCTTATACTCCCGGATTTATCCGGGATCTCTACAATGACCTTTCCTTTTTCTTCAAGCGCTTCCAGGTCTTCTCTTATCTTATCCGCGATCTTTTCGCAGACGATAAAAAAATCTGAGTCTATATCTCTGATGTCCATTCCTCTTTTATATACATGTCCTTTTATCCCAATAATCCCAAAAGCATTAACAGTATCTTTATCCCCTATGACAATCACAGTATCACATCCTCCAATATTTCATCAAACTCTTCTTTTTTTGCTTCGTATATACCTAAAATATCACTGACCTCTTTTTCACGTAATAAAATATAATAGAGAGCCTTGGCCGAGGTATAAGGATGAAGTATGGCTAATTTTCTTACTAGATCTAAAAGATATTTTTTCAACGCTTTTTCAAAGATGAATAACGATTTTGTTTCCGAGTATTTTTCTCTTAACTCTGATAAAAACTTATACTCTGTGTCTGTGAGAAGATCCAAAACACCTTCTACATCCCGTGCCTCGGCAAGATTTTTTAACTTCCATTCTGGAACCTCATGTCCGATAGGAATAACGTGATCCAAAACATTTTCAATC
>JAGLWR010000034.1 GCA_023133315.1 Methanomicrobia archaeon
GTAACTACTCCGCCGCAGACAACTCCTGCGCCCACCACCCCACCCCCTACCACACCGCCGCCAACAACTCCCACGGAAACAGAAACCCCAAAAAAATCCCTTGGAGAAGTTCTCGATCCTATATGTTCAGATGGTGTATGGGCTTTGTACGCTCTTCCTGATGATGACTCCATTAAACACAAACTTTTTGACGATGGAGATATATATGTACATGAATTTGAAACGGAGGATGCAGTTACTCAAGCATGGCTTACAAAAGAGTTTAAACAGATAAAGGTTGTAATTAGGGATGAAGATGAAGTTTACTGCATCGATACAAGCACTTTTATAAATCCGACCGAAACGTATTCTTCAGAAAAATATGAGAATTTGTACATAGAAAAAGAAACTACCTATACAACACCGACAGGCAAAAAAGTTAATGTTTTCGTGATAAGATATGGCAAAGATGAACTCTGGTTTTCCAATGATGTTCCATTCTCTATTGTTAAAGTAGTCATAGATGGAGAGTTAGCTATGTCTCTAATAGATTTCGGATTCGATGCCGAAAGGAAAATATCGCGAGAGGAAGGAGAACAGTGCATACCAATACCCACCCCATAATCAAAAGCTGAGAACACCAGGGAGCCGTGGAAACAAAGTAGCTTCTTCTATAGATTCAAGACCGCAGATGTATCTTGTCAATCTCTCTAATCCTATCCCAAGTCCTGCAGTCGGTTTCATTTTTCCCGATTCCAGAATATCAAGATAATCTTTAAAATCGTGTAAATTTAATCCAAGATCTAACATCTTCTCTTTTACTTTTTCATACTCATATTCTCTTTCTCCACCAGAAGAAGCTTCTCCAAAGCCATTGGGATATAAAAGATCAAAATCCCTTAAAAGCCCGTTACCATTATCTCTGTCATAAAATCCTCTTGAACCGTAAGGATATTCTGTTACCCATATAAACCGATCTTCAGAGATAGTTTTTTCCATATCACATGGTATCTCTTCTCCATATTCAATTCCATATTTTGAAACTATCTCTTTGTAGGAGTACTCCTTAAATCCTCTAGGTAACTCTCTCAGCTGAAATTTTTTATCGATCTCCTCTGTAAGTTCTACAAGAAATTCCTCTGCAAGCTTCATGATGTCTCTGTATGTGGAAAATGCTATCTCAATCTCTATCTGCCTGAACTCTGCGAGATGTTCCTTTGTTTTTTTCTTTGTTTCGCTTTCCAGTCTTATGTTTGGTGATATAGAGAAAACTTTTCCAAAGAGTGATGCTGCGAACTGTTTGTGAAAGATCATGCTGCTCGTTATTTTCATTTTACTTCCATAATACTCTATAGATGCCGTTTCGGCTCCCCGGAGACAGGGATCGGTAACAGTGGAGATTATTGGTGATTGTATCTCCAAAAAATCTTTATCCCTAAAAAATCTTCTCGTTATATCCAAGATATAATTTTGTACCGTTATAACTTCTCTTCTTGTGATCATGAATTCTAATGTATGCATACCCTTAATAAAATTTTCGCATTAAATGCTGAATTTTTTTCAGTAATAGTTAGATTTATAAATGAAAAAATGAAATATTGTTATATGATAGATGATAAGGATAGACTTATATTGGAAGAGCTTCAGGTGAACTGCAAAAAATCTACAAAGGAAATAGCGAAAAAACTCAAGATGCCCATCTCTACAATATATCTGAGAATAAAGAAGCTCGAAAAAGAAGGTGTTATTAAAGGACATACATCGATCATAGATGGAAAATATCTAGATAAGGGAACTACAGCTTTTATTCTCGCTTCTTTTGTTTCAAGGCTTCCGGGGATAAACCATAATTTGTCCCAACGAGACATAGCAAAAAAAATTGCTAGGTTTCCGGAAGTTCAAGAGGTCCATATTATCTCAGGGGACTGGGATATTTTGATAAAAGTAAAGGGAAAAGACACAGAGGAGATAGGAAAGTTTGTAGTCGATAAATTAAGGGGCATTGAAGGAATCGATAAAACGTTAACGTGCATGACCTTCGGAACTGCAAAAGAAACCTTGAAAATACCTTTATAATTTTTTCTTTACAACATTTTCAAGAAATTTTGAGTTTGGTATTATAATTTTCTCTTCTTTTGCTTTTATCGTCGTTGATATTAATCCTATATTGTCCACCACACCTTCATTCCCATCTATCTCTACTATATCACCTATTTTGAAAGGTGTGTCGTGGATCAGATGGAACCCTGCCGCCATGTTTGGAGCTATCTCTTTCAGTGCTAAAATTAATGTCACACCAAGTGCCGCCAGAACAACTGCAATTCCGATTATCAAAACATCGGTACTGATTTTTAACTGAGCCAATGCTATTACAATTACAATAGCATAGATAAGGTATCTTATCATGTTTCCCATAATCCAGTATTTGGGTACTTTTAATTCTTCACACGTGTATCGTACAAAGCCAGCCGCTTTATCGCCTATCACAATGCCGAGTATGACAATGACTAAAGCAAAGATGATGTTTGGAAGGTACGTTACCAGTTGAGCCATTATCTCGTTCAATCCGCTTACTCCCAGGACACTTATAGCAGACATTATTGCCACGAGATAAATAATCCATTTGACAATTACGCCAATAAAACTGCTTATTGATATCCCTATATCCCTACCTTCTCTCTCCTCTACTCTCTCGAGATATCTGCGCATTCCTGTTTGCTTTAAAATTAAGTCTATAGCTTTCTGAGCAAGTCTTCCCACTATATATCCCATTATAAGAATTACTACACATGCTACTATATTGGGGAAATATTCTTTTACGTTCTCCCATGCTCTAACCAATAAATCGTCTATCTGACTCATACTTACAACTCCTCCGGATCAACTTCCAAAACTAATTTTCCCTTAGAGAATATTCTGATCATTTTATCCGATTCTGAAAGCACAATGGCAATAGCATCTGCAACTTTTGTCGTGTAAGCAGCTGAGATGTGTCGTGCTCCAAGCCCCTTGGGCATCTCTATATCATTTTTTCCAGATTCGAGATATCGTGCTGCCGATACTACTCTCCCATCGTCCCCAATTATAAAGACACCATCCAGTCTTGAGTACTCTTTCAGCATACTCTTTACAACGGGATCTTTTACGTTTATAAAAGAAGATTCAAACGGATTGTATGTTATCTGCATGGATCTTCTCATCACGTTTCCAGAATCGCCGATAATAAATGTCGTGCCTACCGGTTCTCCTTCTCTACCTTTTATACCCAGTTCCTTTGTTATCTCTAGGACAGAGTAGATTACCTCAGGATCGATGTCCCTGCTTTTTGACAAAAGTTTGTATATACCATAGTCTATTCCTTCTTTGGCCTTTTCAATGCTTATAATTTTATATCTATCAGTATTTTCTACAAAAACAACGTTATATCCCTCTTCTATCAGTTTATTTTCGAGAGCTGCCGCCATTGCCAAAGCTATTCTTCTTTTAATTCTTGAAAGCTCTATAGGCATTAATATTATAGGTAATTCCAGTTCCTTTTTTAATAAATCTTTGTTATTAGTTATAATTACTATATTATTGTTTTTAATAGATTTCAGATCCTTTAAGTCTTTTTTTGAGTTTGTATACACTATTAATGCATCACTTTTACTTTCCTCTTTCAATTCTAATGCTTTTTTTATCAGTACTGCGTTCAAGGGTTCACCTCATACGACATGGCATGTAACGGGATTTAAGCCTTTCGGGCACCATACAGTATAATTACATTAATACAATAACCTTTTTATATTTTTGGTAATATTATTATTGATGGTAAGGGCACTCTTAAACAGAAAAAAGGACATAATGCTCGTAATTAGGAATCTTGGAGCTGTTCTTCAGGGATTGGGAATAGTTACAGTAATTCCTATTCTACTTACATATTTTTACAGAGATGAAATGATCTACATACAGTATTTCCTTTTCCCGGGAATCATTACATTTATAATAGGAAGTTTGATGAAAAAGGTCAAATCAGAGGTGAATATGCAGATAAGACATGCTATGATGGTATCTTCTCTCGCATGGCTGATTTCAGCTCTTGTCGGTTCGATCCCTTTTATGTTCATAGCAAAACTGAGCTTCGTCAACTCCTATTTCGAGTCAATGTCCGCTTTCTCGGGGACAGGGTTGACAATGTTTGGCAAAATATATTCTGTAGAGACACTTCCAAAAATTCTTTTATTCTGGAGGTCTTTTGAGCAGTGGATCGGAGGGATAGGGATTATTTTGGTAGCGATGATCGTTCTCATAAGACCTGGGGTAGCTGCTGCAAGATTGTATATAGCAGAGGCTCGTGGAGAGAGAATAAAGCCGTCATTCCCAAGTACAGTAAAAGTCATCTGGAAAATCTACTTTTTTTATACAATCTTGGGGATACTGCTCTTTTTTATTGTAGGCATGCCGCTTTTTGATTCTATTAATCACTGCATGACAGGTCTAGGTACCGGGGGGATGACTCTTTATAATGATAGTATAGCGCATTATAATTCTTTTTCTATAGAGATTGTCGCAGTTTTTCTAATGATACTTGGAGCTATAAATTTTACAATCCATTATAGGGCGATATTTAAAAGGAGATTTAAAGAACTTTTTAGAGATGTACAATTCAAAACACTTTTTGTGATAGGTTTTTTTGTGATTATAATTATAGGATTTGATCTCATCTCGAAATATGGTATTATTGAAGGTTTCAGAAAAGCCTTTTTTCAGGGATTTTCGGCTATAACATGCTGCGGATTCTCTACAGCCAACCTTGCAGAATGGGGAGAGATTGCCAAAAGCAGTCTGATCATTCTGATGATAATAGGGGGTGGAGCAGGGTCCACTGCAGGAGCAATAAAACTTGTGAGAATAGCATTAATTTTAACTGTTCTCAAAACACATATAAAGAAATCCCTTTTGCCGGGTAGTGCTGTAATGCCTGTAAAGATGGGAGGGGCAATTTTCAAAAACAAAGGCATTATAGAAGCACTTTTGTTTACAATAATCTATATCGGTTTTTTGCTGGGAGGAAGCTTTGTTTTGATGCAGCTGGGACATGGAGCGTTAAACAGCATGTTCGAGATGGCATCTGCACAGGGAAATGTAGGCCTGAGTATAGGAATCACATCTCCTACTCTACCTCTTATTGGAAAAATAACATTAATACTGGGAATGTGGATGGGCAGACTGGAAATAATTCCTGCTCTGGTATTTATATCTAATATCCTGTTTTTCTTAAGAAGAAAGGAAAAAATATAAAAACAAAAAGATAGATTTAATAATATGAATAAAAAATGTATCTCACCGATTATAGCAGTTGTACTCCTAATAACTATAACTTTAACAGCTGCGTCTCTTTTACGCGTATGGTACTTCAGTGAACAGCAGGAATCACAGGAAAGGACATCGGGGCTTATAGATAAAAAAATTCAGGAAACGGAAGAGGAGATAGATGCTGAAAGTTATGATACAAATGGGACATTGTATCTGAGAAACACGGGTCTTACAACGATAAGTACAGATTCTATTATGATCTATGAAGAAGGTGCACCGCTCTCAGGGTACACATTCTCTTCATCCATATTATATTCTGGCGATGTTTTAGCCATCTGGAATTTAACATTAACGATAGGCAAGACGTATAGAATAACTACAGAAGTAGGCTATACCGCAATCTTCGAGTACAATATTGGAAATGTTTTTTTATATCCAGATGAGGATACTATTTTCAATAATGGAGATTCAACGACGATAACGGCCATCACCACCGATAATTTCGGAAATAGATTGGGCGGTGTAGGGATTCAGTTCCAGACAACTATGGGTATTTTCAGCGAGTCTGGAACATCCACGTACACGACATCTACAGATCCTAGCGGTGAGGCAAATGCTACGTTAGTCTCCGATGCAAGCACAGGGAGAGCGAAAATATCTGCTCTTGCAGGAAATTACACGTCTATGACGTCTGTAAAAATAGAGTACTGGTGGGATATATTATGGACAAAGAGAAAAAAAATAACGATAGAAGAGAATTCTGGAAATGATTTAACAGATTATCAGGTGAGACTGAGTATTTCTCATGATGCAGATATGCAGCCAAATTATGAAGATCTTAGATTTATAGATTCAGATCACAATGAGTTAAGTTACTGGATCGAGGACGACACTGCAGACCCGACAACAGTCTGGGTAAAGATACTATCAATTCCAGAAAGTTCAACTGGTACTGTTTATATGTATTATGGAAATGCTCTGGCAGCTTCAACATCCGATCCAGATGCTACATTTGTGTTTTTTGACAGTTTTGAAAATGATACAGTTGGTAACGAGCCGTCAAAATGGACTTTTGGAGGATGCACATCTTATTTTGGCGGCAGTGGAAATGGAAACTCCAATGCTCAAAGGCATCAAGTTGTTTCTAATCCTGGGAACGCAGATGAGACGTCAACACCGTATGGGAATAACTTTTTAGCTCTCGGAAGCAACGATGCTACAGGATTAGGAGGAGATTATACAGGAGAATACGAATCACAGACATTTGATCTGCCGAAGAATGCGAAGATAGAGTACTGGATAGCTTTTTACGATAATTCACTGGATACAGGAGGAGATGGAATGTACGTTGAGGTCATGGATTCGTCGGATGTCCAGATAACGGGAGACAGATGGGACGGCGGGTATTTTGGCGGTGGCAACGGCAATACATCGATGGATGACAGTTTTACAATAAGTTCAGCTTCATCTTATCCAAACGCGTACATACAGTTCGGGATGTGGGGGAATGATGGTCCTGTGGATGCTGGAAAAATGCAGATAGACTTTGTAAGAGTAAGATCGTATGTTTTTCCGGAACCTTCCTATACAATAGGTAACGAAGAATCATTTTCGTGATACCATGAATAAAAAAGGTGTTTCTGTAATCCTCAGTTATGCGATCCTCTTTGCGATAGTCATTACAGCTGCAGCTCTGGCATTCAGATGGGGGCAGACAGAGCTAAACGAGTTACAGGATGTCAAGAATTTAAACTCTGCTGAAACTGTGTTTTTGAACATAGATTCGTTAATAAAAGACGTCAATAGAGGAGGAGAAGGCTCTTCAAGAAACTTGAGAGTAAATTTCGATAAAGGAGAATATTTTGCACGATCGTACCATATTTCTATATCATCTAATGCAACCGTTTTTGAAACTGATCTCAAAACATTATCAATGTCATTGGAAGTGAAGAGTGACGTTCTGGATGCGAATATGACACGGGATGGGGATATACTAAAATCGTATTTTAATAATATTTTCGAAATTTCAGAATCATATATGGACATAGTTGCAGAAACACAGAATGATGACGTTTATACAGTTATTAACTTTGTGGATATTACAAACATCGTTTTATCTGGTAAAAAAGAGATTTACATAAAGAATGAGGGTATAGAAGATCTCAATTTTGACACAGATCCTCCCTATACGTTAATTATGGGCAATGAAACATATACGATACGAACAGAAAACAAGTTTCTGATAGTCGAAAGAGAAGGATCAAAGATCTATACAAAGTTTCTGGGAGAGGGTGCAAAAACGTATCATCTGAATATCAGGATAACAACGCTTACAATAAAGATATCTTAGCTTCTGTATCTATTGTATCTATAAAGGAGTCTCACTATCTTCTTACCCATCTCATCTGAGATTACTCCCTCTTCTTCTTTCTGCATTATAAAATTCTTTGTTTCTTTTATTCCGAGTTTAGAAGCTTTGGCATACACACTCCCTTTTATATTTCCCTTTACAGAATCAGGAAGATCTTTTATTATCTGATCTAACTCCCATTTAAAGTCCTTTATTCTATTCATATCAAGTTTTTTTGTTCTTTTTGTTCTTATTCTAACTCTCATTTTCATTCTCTGTCTGTTGACCATGTTATCTCCCAACTTTTTCTATGCTGACCACTTTTACCTTGAAAACTACTGTCTTTCCTTTCAATGGAAAATTAAAATCTACTTCTACGTATTCGTCAGTTACCTCAGTAACCTTGCCAAAAGAAAAACACTCTTCACACTCTGGGAGCGTGTTTCTGACACCTTCACCCACATAGTAGTCCAGTTTTACTACAACACTTTCTTCTTTTATCTCAACTACAATGGCTTTAAAGGTCGCAGCTTGAAATTTTTCTCCTTCTTTCAATGAAAATTCTAATTTTATCTTTTCTTCTGTGATCTCTATTACCCTATAGGGTCCATAGTATGTTTTAACTACTTTGTCCATGATGGGATAATGTTTTATTTTTACGACGCTATCTTCTATACTCAGAATTTCAACGTCCCACCAGTCCAGGAACTCCACGGTATTTCCGACCCTTATTTCCCCTTGCACTATCTTCTCAAAGACATGATACTCTATTTCTGCTATGATCGATTCATCCATATATCGGGGTATTTCTAGGATTCTCTCCAGTCTCTTGACCTGATTTTCATCAGGATACCCGTATCCTTTTTCAGGAGGAACCTCAACTGTCTTTTCTTCTCCAACTTCCATCCCTATCAACGCTTCTTCAAGTCCAGGAAGCGTTCTTATTGTACCTGGGGCAGGGTTGGCAGCTTTTACCGTAACTTTCTGAGGGGCGTATTCGTGGGTATCATCCAACTCTGTTTCTTTTGTTATCTCTGTATCTCCTTGTATAGTTGCCTCAACAAGAGATCCCGTTTCCTTTTCCCACGAAATATAGTTGATTGCTACGATGTCTCCCGGTTCAATTACAATTACTTCAGGTTCTTCTTTTCCATTATCCGAGATACATCCTCCTATAAAGATAACCATTATTAGGATTGCTGAAGATATGATTTTTTTCATGTCTCTCTTATTTACAGGTGTTCTATAAAAAACTTTTGTCATTTGTGGTGTTTCCTATCGAAGTATATATTCTTTCCTTTTGCTGAAAGCGGTATTCCAAACGCTATCTCAGTATCTATCAGTCCTGCATTTATAGCACCGACACCCATAGAAAACATTACTCTATTATCCACACAGAGATCATTGGCGACCTTTACCATCGATCCTATTGCAATCCCCAGGTCTACCAACCTTATGGCACAGAGAGGGCCTTTAAAACCATATCCTTCTACAAGAGTCTTTTTATTTTCTGCACACGTAAAACCACAGGCTTTACAGTCAAGATTTGCAGTTTCCTTTCCTTTTACGCCGACTAAAATCACCTTCTCAGAATCTGCAACGTTATTTGCGTCCCGCAGTAGAAATTTAAAACCTATCTTTTCGCTCGTTTTTCTCATTCCCTCGACAAGTTTTTCTCTTTCAGTGTCATCGAGTATTTTTATTACTATAAAGTCTTCTCCCTTTGCCTTCGGCGCTGTCCTTCCCGCGACAGCCATTAATTTGGCTACTATCTCAACTCCTTCTTTTTCCATGAATGCAATGCTTTTTGATAGTATAAAAGGGTTTTGTAATCTGATCAATTTTCTGTTTTTCTCGATTTTAAATGAAGATTCGATATAGCATAGATATAGTTCTCCCTTCAAGACAATAACCGCATTTCCAATTAATTCCACTCTATTATTCGCGGTTAATCGCACAATGAGTTTGCCCCCTCGTGAAGACGCTTGATAGGCTAACATTTCTCTCTTTCCCACTATTTTTGACCAGTACGGAGTTAATACCGTATGAGCTGATCCCGTTACCGGGTCTTCATTTATACCGACCCACGGTGCAAAGTAGCGTGAAATGAAATCGTACTGTTGGCTCGACGCTGTTACGATAACACCTCTTATCTCTTCTTTTGTAGTTATAGATTTCAAAAGTTCAAAATTTGGTTTTAAATTTTTGACATCTTTTTCATCAAGTAGATGAATTAAAAGTTTTTTTGTTCTTTTAGCATACGCCATATTTTTGAAATCGGTAATGCCCACAGCGTCAAGAAGATCGTGGG
>JAGLWR010000035.1 GCA_023133315.1 Methanomicrobia archaeon
GTACGCTCACCATATACAGATCTTCGGAGATATAGTTAATTATGTCCCCCCCTCCCAAGGCATCGGAAGGTACTCCTTCCCATTTTACTTTTCTTATTTCTTTCTCTACAACAGTTTCATAAATTACGTCAGTTTCAAGGCTTTTTAATTCCGAAAGAGAATACTCCTTTACATTATCATCAATAACATAAAAATTCCATTTCTCCGTGCATCCCAAGACAATAAATAGTAAAAAAATAGAAAGAAATTTTTTCATAGGACTTCTATCTCTCTCAGATCTTTTATCCAGTATTTTGATTCGTATCCCGGCATTATAAGTCTGAATTCTTTTGTTATCAGTATATCCTCGTTTGAAAATATCTCATCAAAATCAAACTCCACAGTGTACTCATCAGCAGACGTAAACTTAATCTTCTCTGCATCTTCTTCGTATCGCGCTCTATTCAATAAAGCTGTTACGGGTACACCTTCAAACATTTTTGTTTCCCCTTTGTACTCTGTAGTTATGCTCTTTTGATCAAAAATATCAAGATCTTCTGCTGTAAGTACCAGTGTGACCCTTGTTTTTCCTTTGATTACGACAGAGTTCTCTTTTCCAAGAAGTTTTATCTCTTTTAGAAATTGCAGCCATAACTTTCCCGGCTGATCTGTGATAACGAGTCTTATCGGTCCTCCTTCTTCGATAGATATCTCTTTTTCATCCATTTCGTAACATAAATAAGCGTTACCCAAATCACTGAGTTCCATCGTTGACATGTATCCATCTATAGCTATGAACGTTATATAATCTGGAGTCACATTGCATTTTTGCAGCACATCACTTAACAAAACACCCTTCCATGAGTTTTCTATCTTCGTCCCAGTGGATTTAACCAAGACAGCATTAAATTCCTCAAACGGCATGGTTTTTAACTCTGTGAGCGTTAATTCTCCTTCTGCCAACCCAGTTATGTTTATTGTATATTCTTCTTTTTCTTCACTTATACATCCCAAAAGCAAAGATAATGCCAGTATTTCAACAATTATTCTCTTCATGATATCACTGAATTATTAATATACAAAACTTTATAAACGTTATGTTCATAGAAACATATCGATGAATAAAAAGTACGGTGCCTTAATTTTAATAATTTTTATAGTATCAATTTTTTCCGTACTTGATAGTACGGAATACAAAATCTATGATGGAGAAAAAATAATAAAAAAAGATATCTACCCGTACAAATTTGTGTTTTTCGGAGACAATAAACCCAAGGAAGGAAAAGAACAGCCAGAAGTTTTTATAAAACTTATAAAAATGATAAATGAAGAAGATCCCTTATTTGTTATTGGAGGAGGAGATTTCGTTGCGGAAGGAACTCCAGAAAATTTTGAAGAGTTCTTGAAAGTTGTAGCAGATTTAAAAGCTCCGTTGTTCTGCGTCTGTGGAAATCACGATGATTCTAGATGTTATAAAGAGTATTTAGGATATAGAGTCTATTCTTTTACTTATAAAAATTCTATATTTATAATCTTAGATAATTCAAAGATGATACTGAACAAGGGGCAAATAGAATTCTTGAAAGATCAATTAAAAAGAAATTTTGAGTATAAATTTGTTTTTATGCACATACCTCCTTTCGATCCTCGTATTGGAGGAAGTTACTGCATGATAAATTCTGAAAGTTTTATGGAGATAATAAAAGAAAATGATGTGGATTATGTTTTTTGCTCCCACATCCATTCTTACCATGAAGAAAAAAGGGAGGATACTGTTTATATAATCTCAGGTGGTGCTGGAGCGCCGCTGCTTTATGGCGGATTCTATCACTACGTAGTTGTAAATGTAGGCGAGAACATAAGCCATTCAGTGGTGAGGTGTGAAGATGGGTAAATACTACTTTGAAACGAGGGATTTAGTTATCATAGCTGTAATCTCAGCCCTGGGAGGAGTTTCTTCAACGTATATAGGATATTTAGGGAATTTAATAAACAGGTTTCTGGGGGTACCTTTTGGAGCCGGACAGATTTTAGCAGGACTGCATATATTCTGGATCATTCTGGGATACGGGCTCACAAAAAAAAGAGGTACGGGAGTTATGATCGGTGTTTTGAAGGCCTTTGTGGAGCTGTTCTCAGGAGGAAAGCTCGGTATTTTCGTTTTAGTGCTGAGCGCAACACAGGGAGTTTTAGTTGATCTTGTATTTTTATTGTCGGGGAAAAGAAATTTTATCTCTTATATCGTAGCCGGGGGAATAGCTACGGGTGTAAATGTCTTCATATTTCAGCTATTTTTTGCCTCCTATAATGCAGTAACTTTCTTTTTCCTGATCTCATGTATAGCCTTTTTTTCAGGCGTAATATTTGCAGGGTATTTTTCATACAGTGTTCTGGAAATTTTGGAGGGGAAAGAAAAAAAATACGGAGTAAAAAAAGCGGTAACGATTGGATTTGCAACTGCACTCTTATTCGGCGGAATATATTACTATGCAGGTATCTATACCCTCGGAGAGAAAATCTCAGTATCGGGAACCTGCGAAAACCCCTATGATTTCACTTATGACGATCTCAAAAGCTTTGAAAAAACGGTGAAAACTGAGATGATTGGGCAGTATAAATATGAGGAAGAAAAAGAGTATGAAGGCATCCCTCTCTTGAAAATAATAGAAAAAGCCGTACCGAAAGGAGAAAAAATAGAAGTTGTAGGAAACGATGGATACGCCGTTATATTCGATTTAGAAAAACTGAACGAGGATATTGTTCTCACAGAAGAAAGAAGACTCATCGCAAAAGGATTTGATGGAAGCTACTGGGTTCAGGACGTGGTGGAGATCAGGATAGAATGATAAAAATAGAAAACTTCAGTTTTAAATACGAAAAAGATTGGGTTTTAAGGGATATAACCTTGGAGATAAAAGAAGAAGATTTTATATTAGTTGCAGGAAACAGCGGGAGCGGAAAATCGACGCTTGCCTTAGCTGTATCTGGTTTTTTAAGAGGAAAAGGCGAAAAAAAGGGAAATATATTTTTTAAAGGAAAAAATGTGGATGATTATGAATTATTTGATCTGGCAAAAAACATTGGAGTGGTACAGCAGGATCCTGAAAACCAGATCTGCACACTCAACGTTACTGACGAACTGAGTTTTGCTCTGGAAAACATGTGCCTTGATAAAAAAGAGATCGAGAAAAGAATAACATGGGCGTTGAGTATTGTCGGGGCAGAGAATTTAAAAGATAGAGATACTTTTTCTTTGTCGGGGGGAGAAAAACAGAAAATCGCCATAGCATCAATTCTGGCAATGAAACCTGAGGTTATCGTATTCGATGAACCGACGAGTAATCTCGATCCAAAGGTAACATTGGAGATATTCGACGTCATAAAGAAGATAAGAAAAAAATCAACTATTGCGGTAATTGTCATTGAACATAAATGGGAATATATTCTGAAATATGTGAATAAGATAGTTTTGATGGAAAATGGGAGATTAAAATTGGTCAAAACTTTGCAACCTCCGGAATATAAAAAAATAAAAAGGAGAATAGGAAAAAGAATCCTTGAAATAAAAAATCTCGAGTGTTCCTATGGAAATAAAAAAGTTTTAAACGGCATAAGTCTTGAAGCTCGTGAAAATGAAGTGATAGGGATAATGGGCGAGAACGGAAGCGGAAAAACTACATTTTTGATGTGCTTGATGAACTATCTGGACTATTCCGGGAAAATTTTCATGAATGGAAAAGAGATAAAAAATAAAAAAACATCGAAAATAGCAGAAGATGTCGGATTTATTTTTCAGAACCCTAACCATCAAATATTCGAGTCTTCCGTAGTGAAAGAGGCCGAGTTTGCTCTCAAAAATTTTAAAAAGCAGGGAGACGTAGAGTATCTTTTAGAAAAAAGTCATCTGAAAAAATACGAAAACAAGAATCCTTTCAGGCTTAGCTACGGAGAAAAGAGAAGACTCAACATAGTTTCTATTCTCTCGTACAGCCCAAAAATAATCCTCTTAGACGAGCCTTTTATAGGCCAGGATCATGAAAATGTAAAAAGAATTATGGAGATGGTTCTCGAAAAGAATAATCTTATTCTAATGGTGCTCCATGATTCTAAAATAGCCGAAAATTACTGTTCGAGGATACTCCTTTTTGAAGATGGCAAAATAAAACCAATAGAGAAGTGGAATCATGAACCCCGTAACTAAGTTTTTAGTCCTCATAATATACTGCATCCTTTTATTTTTGTTTCATAACATTTTCATAATAGCTTTTTTATGTTTTCTTTCTTTATCGATCTTCTGGATAACCCTGGGATTTTCTGAATTTAAAAAAAGAAGATTAATCCTCACTTTCTCGTTTTTCATACTGGTAATCAATTTTATATTTTTAAAAGGAAACGTCTCTGAAAAATTAGAGTTTTCTTTGAGAATGGTTTTCAGGTTTCTCGGGATCGTATTTTCAGGGATATTGTTTTCAAAGAACGACCCCAATGAGTTTGCATACTCTTTGATGAAACTGGGAGTCTCGTATCGATACGGGTTCACTTTAGTACTTACGTTTCGGTTGGTTCCTCTCTTTGATTTTGAGTCGAATATAATCAGAAGAGCTCAGAGAGCCAGAGGAATAGAGCTCGAAGGAGTAAAAAATATTTTAAATTTTGCCAGATATACGTTTTTCCCGCTTTTATACTCCACATTAGAAAGAGTTGATTCTTTTACTCAATCCATGGAAGGTAGATGCTTTGGATTATACAAAAAGAGAACGTTTTACAGGGAGATTAATTTTGATAAAAAAGATTACCTGATAACAACGGCAATGTTTATTATTCTGGCTTTTTCTATATACTGGAGGTACCTATGATAATAGTTATAACAGGAGCAATTCACATGGGCAAAACAACGATATTAAAAAAGTTAATAACAAATCTTAAAAAAAAGATTTGTGGGGTCATAAGTGAAGCCATTGAAGACGGATTTTTAGTTGAAGATCTGAAAACAAAGGAAAAAAAAGTTCTGGCCTCAAAAAATAAGATAGGGTTTAAGTTCAGAGGATATTATTTCGATCCAGAAGCCATAACATTTGTGGAGAACGCTTTGAAAAGAAAAGGAGAAATCCTGGTATACGACGAGATCGGATATCTGGAGATGAAAGGATTTCTGGACATTTTTAGATATTTGAAAAAGAATTCTGTAGTAATTGTAAGAGAGGATATATTACAAGATATTTTGAAAAAGATAGAAGATTACAGGGTTTTTACAGTGACAAAAGAGAACAGAGATGTTATAGGAGATGATATTCTGGCATTATGTAATAACATCTTCTAATCTCTCTTCTTTTATTACATTTTTTATTTCAACAGCTATTCTTCTGCCCATGCTCATTTTTTTTCCATATTTTATATAGGAGTACGGTGTGTATGGTATGAATGGATTTGTACCGGCAACGATCCTTGCAGAGATCTCAAATGTAATTATTTCAGGTTCATCTGTCACTATAGTTTCCAGACAGTAAGGCCCGATCAATCCTTTTTCATGTATCTTTTTCGAGTACTTCATGACTTTGTCTCCTATATCGAATACTTTTTCTAAAAGAGATTCTCTGATCACAATGGGGAAGTTTCCAACGACCACGTAACTCGGCTCTATCTCAAATCCTTGAGGCATCCTCCCCAGAAAGTCTACATTACTTTCGTATCTCCTGTCAATACTCATCAAAATGTTATCTTTTTCTAAAGGAGAGTAAAAAAAATGGAAATACATCGCCACTCCCTTTATGTACTCCTGTATCTGGTAATTTTCTCTCTTACCGATTTTCTCGACGATATCTTTTTTATTTTTTGCAAAAAAATATCCCTTTCCTCCCTTGGCTCCATGAAGCTTTACTATAACTTCCCTGTCTATATTTTCGTTCTCAAAAATCTTTGGAATTCTTATTCCAGAGTTCTTCAACCATTCTCTTTCCAGATCTCTATCCGATTCCCATCTGAAAAGGAATTTGTTTCCAAATATGGGGACTTCAAACTCATTCTCAAGAAAATCCAGAGACAGATATGATATGTAACTTCCATGCGGAATCATTATCACATTTTTTTCGAGAAGTTTCTCCTGCAGATCTTCATTTCCTATGTCTTTAAGATTTTCAAGGTAGATTATCTCGTCCGCAATGTTAAATCTCTCATAGAAACGTCTTTCCTTTTCACATACGAGAAGCGTTTTAAATCCTTCTTCTTTCGCCCCATTGAGAATATTCAGAGCAGAGTGGCTCCCTATGGTCGCAATAGTATACTCCATGATCGTTGTATACGGGAGAGTTTAAAAATCTGTCTTCACATTTTCATTCCTTTGAACATTCCCATTTTTGGAAGTCTCTTCTTTCCAAACTGTTTGAACATCTTTTTCATCATGTTGTACTGATTGAGGAGTTCCCTGACGTCTTTTTCCCCTCTACCCGATCCCCGTGATATTCTTTTAATCCTCGAATAATTGATTATTTTTGGGGTTTCAAGTTCCTTTTCTGTCATGGAATCCATAACTATCTTATAGATCTTTAATTTTTCCTCACTTGTCTCAAGAACATCCTTTGGTAAATTAAATCCCATTCCAGGGACCATCTGCATTATTTTTTGAAGCGATCCCATACTTGAGACCATTTCCAGCTGTTTATACATATCTTTCAGATTGAATTTCCCTGTCATAAATTTCTCAGCATATTTTTCATCGATTTCTTCTGTTGCAGCTTCTTTTACTTTTTTGAGTAGTGTCTCAAGATCTCCGAGACCTAAAAGTCTCGAGGCGAATTTTTTAGGATCAAATTCTTCAAAATCATCTATTTTTTCTCCTTCTCCAATAAACTTTATCTTTGCCTTTGTCGTGGCTGCAGAGGATAATGCACCGCCGCCTTTAGCAGATCCATCAAGCTTTGTCACTATGATAGAGCCTACCGGTGTTGCCTCACTGAACGCCTTTGCCTGAGCCATTGCCTGCTGGCCTATCGTGCCGTCAATGACCAAGATCACTTCGTCCGGGTCTGCCGCTTTTGATATTTTTTTCATCTCGTCTATAAGCCCCTTTTCCTCTTTATGCCTTCCAGCGGTATCGACGATAATTATATCATACTTTTTCTTCCTGAAATGTTTTACTCCATTCTTTGCGAGCTTAATTGCGTCTTTTTCTTCAGGATCTCCAAAAACGTCTATACTATGAGGTGAACAGTATTGCTCTAACTGATGAAAAGCTCCCGGTCTCCACGTGTCTGAACAGACGACTCCAACTTTAAATCCTTTTTTCTGGAAAAATCTTGCCAATTTCCCTGTAGTAGTTGTTTTTCCGCTTCCCTGAATTCCGATCATTAAAAAGATCGTGGATCCTGAAGGTCTCAAAAGAATCTTTTCGGGTTCTTCTCCAAGAATCTTTGTCAGTTCATCGTAAATGATCCTTATTATATGTTCTTTTCTGGAGACACCTTTCGGAAGTTTTTCTTCCAGTGCTCTTTTCTCCATGTTTTTAGATAACTGGAAAACTAACTCAATGTTGACATCTGCAGCTATCAAAGCTCTCTGGATGTCTCTCCCTATCTCTTTTATGAGCTTTTCGTCAACTACTCCTCTTGTCAGCTTCCTTAGCGCTTTATTCAACGCTTCTCCTAAAGCTTCTAACGCCATTTTCTCGCCTTTTAATTTTATGATCTCTGTGTTTTAAAACCTTTTTCTATCACAGTTTTTCCTTTTGGAGATGGTACTATTTCCATCTCTGCATCTTCAAACTTTTTATAAAGATTTTTCCCTTCAAACAATCTATCCAGAAAAACAGCCAATGCAGCTACTTCAGAATGTGGTTGCGATCCTACAGAAATATTGTAATTTGCTTTTTCATAAACTTCTGGCGGAACTTTTTCAGCACCTACAACTATAAGTATATCCTTACTTTTGTTCCTGATTTCTCCAATTTTATCTATTTTTTCCCCATACATTGTCAGATGGACTATCATGCCTTTCCATTCATTTAAAACCTTTTTATAATTTTTAAAATCCACGAAAAAATCTCCTCCCCAGGCTTTTACCAATTTATCCAGATTTTCTTTTATTTTTTCATCTTTTCTCCAGACAAAGATACCATCCGCCCCAAAAGCTCTTGCAACTAAGCAGACATGCGTTGTTATTCTCTTGTCTCTCTGAGGTCTGTGACCTATCCGCAGAACGGCAATCAATATCTCACCTTGATTCTCCATTCTGAGTATTCAAGGTCGTCGTAATAATAATTTTGAAAAGTTATATAATCTGGCTGCCATCTGAGTACGTGGAAGTGGAAAATAACTCTTAAACCACTTTTAGGTGGTATCTCTTTTATAGAGTTAAAATCTTCAGCTTCAAAGGAGATCACAATTAATTGCGCCCATTGAACATTATCTTTTATATATTCTCCTTCTCTTTTGTAGAAGAAAAGAGAAATATTTTTCAGGTTAAAAGGTTGCGGAACTTCTGTCTTGTTTTCAAATAGGACTTCAACAGCGGTACTTTTATACTCCTCTTTTTTCTCTATACGCATTACTTTAACTCCAATCCTGTTATCTGTAGTATACTCTTCGATCTCAGCTTCTATAAGGTTCTTCTCCCATTTTATTTTCTGCTTCGTCTCCGGTGGCGTAGGAGGTACGGTAGTAGGGGGTGCAGTAGTAGGTGGTACAGTGGTAGGTGGTGTAGTAGTAGGAGGAGGTGGAGGAGTAGTTACAGGTGGAGTAGCCGGAGGAGTAGTTGTGGGAGGATATGTTTCCACAGGTTTTTCGCTGTGGATTACATACACTATAGCCGAAATCATGAAAATTGCTCCTAAGATTATAAGTATATAAATTCCCCATTCTTTGTTGTGTTCTCTTTCACTTTCTTTTTTATCCGGATCGTCCATAAGACCCTATATACCTACCAGACTTAAAAAGATTGCGTAACGATGCAAAAAAACTTATAAATGCTTTTGTGTATGATGATCGATGCTCGATCTCATGATTGGATTCGCAGTAATAGTAGTTTTAATAAGAAAAAAAGTGAACTATGGTCTCTCGATGATACTTGGAGGCATTGCAATGGGGCTTATTAGTGGATTTAACCTCTCTGACTTCTCCTTCGTACTGCAAAAAAGCATTTTAGAATATTCTACTCTGAGATTGATATGTATCGTTTCCATGATAAATATCCTCGGTTATTTGCTGAGGGAATTTGGACAGATAGATAAAGCACTTGAGAATTTAAGATTCTTGGGATCCAAAAGCATCCTGACGTTAATTCCTGCAGTGTTTGGCCTCATGCCAATGCCCGGAGGCGCTCTCGTTTCCGCTCCGATAATAGATCCCGAAGCTTCCAGGATAGGCCTGTCCCAAGAAGATAAAACATTCATAAATTTCTGGTTCAGGCACATTATATTCTTTATCTTTCCTTTGAGTTCTGCCATAATTCTCGCTTCCGAGCTGGGAAATTTAAGTGTCTACAGGATAATACTCTACCAGCTCCCATTCTTTTTTCTGGCTATTTTTCTGGGATTATGGAAAATGAGAGGTATAAAAAATGAAAATAAAAATAGAGATGTCAGTATTCTTTTCATCTGGTATCTCATGCCCATAATTTTGGTAATCGCTCTGAACATACTTTTTGGTTTGGATTTTATTTACGGCTTAATCTTGGCCATAGTTCTCGTTTTTGTACAGAATAAAAGTAAGGATTTTAGGATGATAGTAAAAGGATTTTCATACAATCTCGTAATCGCAATTTTTGGGATAATGTTCTTTAGATTTACAGTAGAAAGAGCAGGAGTAATAGAAAGTTTCTTAGTCGACTGGATTCCTATGGAGCTTTTAATAGTAATCATCCCATCGATAGTTGGACTGGCTACAGGTCTCAGTATGGCTGCAGTAGGGATTTC
>JAGLWR010000036.1 GCA_023133315.1 Methanomicrobia archaeon
GAAAGTGGTTTATCCCAAAGAAAAACAAGATTATTGAAAAAATGAAAAGTATAGAAAAAAATCTTATCTTCATTTAGAAAAAGAAAACGTTTATCCCAAAGAAAAAGACTGTTATTGGATAGGAGAGGTTTATCGAAAAAAAGGAAAAATTATCTAAAATCGATTTTATTCAGAAGAAAAAAGGTTTTAAATAAAAGGAGAGGAGGAAACTCTTCTTCCCCTACATCTGTGAGATATTAGAAAAGCAGTTAGAGCTGAGAGGAAACAGGAGTTGACATGTAAGAGTATGATGTTCTTCTATTCTGCTGCCACAAATGTTATTGCACTGATTATAACTGTCATTGTTACCATCAAAACCAACATAATGTACAATTTTTTTTCCTGACTCATTTTTATCATGATATCTCTTACTTAATAGGATTATTTAAACTTTTCTTAACTTAAAAACTGAATAAAAAGATATTTTTAACTTTCTAGTTTATAATATCATCGATCTCTAAAAAGGGCATCCAGAATTGAATTTTTTAAAATTTTTAATCTTAAAATCATGTTCCCCATATTCTTTTTTCTTTGAACAAACGATAGGTATTTATAAAAATGCAGGCATATAATACTGGGAATTTTATGAATAAAGAAAAATCAAAAAAAGTAGAGATCGAATACTGTCCACAATGTGGAGCACCAAATAAAGAGGATTCGCTTTTCTGTGAAAACTGTGGCCATGACATCAGAAAAGAAAAACAGCCGCCATTATTTAATCAACGTGTAGGTATAATATTTGGGTTTCTTGGTGTGATATGTATAGTGCTTTTTTTAAGCTCCTAGCTATTTTAAGATACCGGAAACTATAGTTTCCTCTTTTATCAGACCAATATCCCCGTTTTCATTCTTTCGACAAATTATTATTAAGATCTTTAGTGAAAAAGCGTTTTTTATCTTTCCTACTCAAACGTAAAGCTATTTACCACCAGCCCAAAGCAGTCAATGTAATCATCATGGAATTCAGCTGGTACATCATAGGATATCACGTAGCCAACTCCATCCTTGAGAAAGATGGCAAATGAGTCTTTTAACGAATAGGTTATTCCTCCGAGCTCAAGTACTATATTAGATGTAATCACTGTAGCCGGTAGTCCAGCGATGGTAGTGTTGTATTCGTCTACCTTATTATACTCAGTAAACGTCTTTTTGGCATTCAATTCTGACGCCTTAACATAGTCCTCAAGAGTCATCTTTTTAGCCAGATCCTCTGGAATTTCCTCTCTTACCACACCGATATTCACCATGTAGGACCCTTCCATTACCTGAGGACCTCCAAGGATAACGGTGAGTCCCATGAAGTTCTCCATAAGTTCCCAATCCGCGGGATATTTAAGTGAGAAACCGTACTCCGAGTTGGTATAGGTCTCAGTTTCACCGGAGTATA
The DNA here is from genome assembly GCA_023133315.1 of Methanomicrobia archaeon. Classification (GTDB taxonomy): domain Archaea; phylum Methanobacteriota_B; class Thermococci; order Methanofastidiosales; family B48-G16; genus B48-G16. Next base: position 1,427 of record JAGLWR010000036.1, read on the forward strand.
CTGGCAGAGTCTTCGCAGGTGTCGTCGGTGCCGGCGTTGTAGTGGATGTTCCCTCCTCTCCTCCAATGCATCCGCTGAGTACGGTCAGCATTACTGCAGCTATTACAAATATGGCCATATTTTTACCTATATTTTTTTTATTCATAAAAATCACCTACATATTATCTTTATATTCATTATAAATAAGTATGTTTATACAGATAACGATCTTGAAAAACTTTATAGTTCAAAAAGAAAAGAGGAGGTATATGAAAGTAATGAAAAGGTAAAAAAAGAAAATTTAATATTTTCTTATCTTCCTTTCCATCTCAAATTTTGCTATTGCATATTCCATTTCTGGGTCGAACATGATTATCACCTAATACCATATTGAAACTCCTATTTATAAGCTTTTTTGCACAAATAAGCTTATTATTTCTCTTATTTTTTAAAATCTTCTCATTTTCGCAAAAGCGAGAAGACGGTTCCGGAAAGAAATAATAATTAATTATCAGAAAAAAACTATTATCTATAAAGGAAGAGTTAGAAAAATTTTTAATAAGGTCTTACATATAAATATCATGTTAGAGTTCGGACCAATAATATTGAGAGCATTGGAGAAGGAAGATGTTAAAACTTTACATAAGTGGAATAATGATTATATCGTCACGCTTTATTCCAGGGGGAGCCCCTTTGAATTCAAAAATATGCTTGTCATGGAGGAAGAGATTGAAAAAAACCTTAAAGACAAGAAAAAAACTTTTCTTGCCATCGAAATAAAAAAAGAGAACAGGCTCATAGGAACAGCAAATTATGAGGAGGATAGATGGGGAGGTATCTTAAGTTCCGATCTAGGAACAATGCTGGGGGAAAAAGACTGCTGGAACAAAGGATATGGAAAACTTGTGACATTAGGATTGTGCGAACTTCTTTTCTTCTGGAAAAACTTTGATAGATTAAGTGCATGGAGTATTGAATACAATAAAAGAGCGCACAGAGTTCTTGAGCAGATCGGTTTTGTTAGGGAAGGAATAATAAGAAAATGCTCATTTACATCAGGAAAATACTGGGACTGGTACGCCTTTGGATACCTTAAAGGAGAATATTTATCAAAAAGAGAGAAGATATTGCAAAAAATCCTGAAAAATTATTATCCAGGATACTTAAAGAGTATACCCGAAGAGATGAGATCATATACTTGAGGCAAGAGTTTCATAAAGTTCCAGAATACCCTTAGAGATTCCATCCACTTCCATCGTTTCCTTCTTTGCAGAGTCTCCTACAAGATACAACCCTTTTATCGGCGTTTTCTGTTCAAAATCATGCCCATTAGCAGCTTTATTCACAGGAAATCCGTTCCTGAATGTCTGGACTAAAAGAATTTCATACTCTTTATCTCCAAAGATTTTTTCTACATCTTCAAGCCCCCGATCTATCTCTTTTTTTATGTTATTCGATCGTAAGGTCTGGTGGGTCATGACAAGATGGTACCCTTTGGGAGCCAGAGAAGGATCGACATTGGTAACCTGGTTCAGTCCTTCCACTCTCTCTGTATCACACGTTATTAAAATCCCATTATGATCGAGTATACTCTCTTTTGTCGCTATATTTATCTTTATTCCTTCAGCTTCTCTTAAATTATCAATTTTTTTTAAGTAATCACTCGAAAAATATTTTTTTCCGGCTATTTTAACGGTTTCTTTGATACCGATGTCGCTCACAATTATATTATCTTCGTAAAAATTGTCCTCAGAGTCTATTACTCCCTTTACCTCATTATTTTCGATAACAATCTCTTTTATTTTCTTTTTTATTATATTTTTTCCTTTCGCAAGATTGTTTGTTACCGCACTGCAGCCGCCCACGATAGTTCCAGGACCCCCGTATTTATACAAGTTTCTTACGATAGGAAAGAAACTCCTTGTCGGTATATCATTCGGGTCTATGCTCATTCCAAAGCCGCAAAAAGCTCTTACAACTTTATTTACCGTTTCGTTTTTAAGATTATCATTTAAATATTCTCCCACTGGCGTCTCGTTCCCTTTTGTGAATCTCATCTCAAATAGAACCTTAGAGATTTTAAATCTCCCCATATAACTCAAAAAAGAGTATAAATTTTTGAATCTGTGCTCTTTTCCATCGACTAAAAACGTTCCCCATGGATCCCCATCTACTATCTTGTACGGAGTACGAGTTTTATTCAGAATCTCAGCCGTGAAACCGGTAGAACCATGAGGAAGAGCATGAAAAGCACCGGTGCTTAATTGAAAACCCTTATAAGGAAGATTTCTGAATCTCCCCCCGATAATTCCCTTTTCAAAAATTTTAATGATATATTTTTCCTGCAATAGAGCTCCAGCGAGAAGTCCTCCTATTCCGGCGCCTATGATTATCATAAAATAAAATGAACACCGAAATTTAAAAACTTTATGTGATACAAACTTTTTTAAATGAGGTTAAAAATTAGAAACAATGTACAAAAGATACGAATGTGCACACTGTGACTTCTATGAGATAGCAAGGCATGATCTCTATAAAGAAAAATGTCCAGCCTGTGGGCACAAGTACCATGTTTTTGAGGAAGATATTGACGAGGGTAAGTACTCATGGCTCTTCAACATCATAAAAAATCATTTTTATTTTGAAAATTTTGTCATAAGAGAAAATTCTTTTCTTTTTATCGGGACCATGATCTCTGATTTCTCCAGAATAAAAGAAATATTTGAGAATATGGAGTATTATCCCTTTATAAGAAAAAAAGAAGAAAAAATTTACCTTCACCTTTTTAAGGCAAAAAAACCAGGCAAATCAAGAGTTATACTCCCAATGATTCTTTTAGTGGCAACTATTTTCAGCGTCTTTTATGCAGGATTATCGTGGGCAACGTCTTTAGAAGAAATGGGATATGTGAAAAACATGTGGCTTACAAGTTTGATCTTTACCATAGGACTCATTTTTATTCTGGGCAGTCATGAATTAGCCCATAAAATAATTGCAATGAAAAACAAAATAGAAGCATCATGGCCATATTTTATCCCAATGCCGTTATTTCCAATAGGGACGATGGGGGCACTCATAACCATAAAATCACCAATACCCGATAAAAAGACGGCGATAAAACTGGGACTCAGCGGACCATTAATAGGTTTCATTGCTTCAATAATCATAATTTCTATCGGGATAGCGATCTCTCCTGCAGTTCCTACTGCTGAGTATATAGAAAGAGCAGAAGCGTACGCTGCAGCGCATCCCGGAACTTACGGCATCGGATTTGGAGAAACATTGATTTTAAAGATGCTAGTAAAAATGTTTTTGGATGCTCCGGAAGGATATACTACTGTTATACATCCTTTAACTATAACAGGAATTATTGGGGTTTTTGTCACGGCATTGAATTTAATGCCGATGGGGCAGCTGGATGGTGGTCATATTGCCAGGTCTGTTTTAGGACAGAAGTATCATATGATAGCTTCTAAAACGATAGCACTCAGTCTCATAGGATTCGGTCTTTTAGGAACTTTTTTGAGATATCCTGTCTGGCCCGGCTGGATGTTGTGGGGATTCATAGGGTATCTTATATCCTCACGAGGACATCCCGGCGCAATGGATGAGGTTACAAAACTTACCGGAAAAGATAAACTCTTAGCTCTGATAGGTATAATAATATTTATATTATGTGTCACACCCGTTCCTATCTACGTGGTACCATGAAATCGCATTATTACTGCAGTCAGTGCATGGTAAAACAGGCACTGAGGACGTGCGAACTCGCCACAGAAAACAAAGAATTGAGAGAACGAGCTGTGATAGAAAGCATGAAATTCTTGGGGAGTTTCAATCTTGACCTGACCCCTTCCTATTTTGGCTCCGAGATTCAAAAGATAGTTAAAAAGATCACAAAAAACCCGGATCCTTTCAGAGAACATAAAGAGAGGTCGACGGAGTTCGCTGAAAAAATGGTGAAGAAGCTGGAGATAACCACGATTGAAACGGCTTTAAGAGCAGCGTTGACCGCAAACTCTATAGATTACGGTGGAGATAAGATAATAGAGTATAAGAAGACGTTTGAGGAAATGATGAAATCGAAGATCGTTGTAGATGAGAGCAAAAAGCTTTTTGAGGGGATACGAAACGCTGAGAAGATAGTGTATTTTTTTGATAATGCGGGAGAGGCCGTTTTCGATAAAAAATTTATAGATTTTTTTGAATGCGAGGTAATAACCATAGGAAAAAAAACACCCATGTACAACGATATTACAGCATCGGAGCTTAAAAAAATGGGATTTGAAAATGTTTTGGATTGTGGAGATAACACAGGAGTTTTAAAAATAGATAGAAGACTTGAAGAAGAATTAAAAAGCTCTGATCTGATAATCTCAAAAGGGCAGGCAAACTTTGAAAGTTTACCCGAGTTGTGGAAAAATGTCTTTTATTTATTTAAAATAAAATGCAGACCCATGTCAGAGTATCTGAATTTCCCCATAGGCAGCGACATGGTCCTCAAAATATAAAAAATTATTTTTTAAGTGCCAGCACTATTATCAAGACAAGCAAAAGCAGTAGAACAGCTCCACCTATAAGCACAAGTGGATTTTCGAGCAGTGAGGATAACGGAGACGGTGTTGTAGTTTGTGGCTGTGTCGTCGGAGGAGCAACTTCTCCCGTAATTTTGAAGGATGCAGAGTATTCTCCAGCATTGAGCGTGCGAAGTATTATCTTGTAATTTCCCTCGGGGACGCTTTCGCCAAGATTATCTTTCTGATTCCATATCCAGCTCATGTGTCCAGGTACCTCCGTGATTATCTCAGCAGCATCTGGATTATACACCTCGAAGAGTCCTCCTTCCACCCTAAATACAGTCCATGGTGCTGTATTCGGCAATTGTATCGGTGTCGTACCCGTACTTTCGAGATACATCTCCACGGCTTCGCCCTGTTTGTACTCCGGTTTACTCACCGAAAATCTTCCCGTTGGAACAGGGGTAGTAGGTGGTGCGGTAGTCGTTGGTGCTGGTGTAGTAGTCGGAGGAGCCGTCGTAGTAGGCGGGGGAGTGGTAGTGGGAGCTGGTGTCGTCGTTGGTGCAGGAGTTTCTGCAGCTGCTACATCATAGAGAGTTTCATCTTCGTCTGTTTCGCTTCCTACTGTAGCTACAGCTCTGAATCTATACGTTCCCGTAATGGAAGACCCTGTCGATGATGGAATGTTAAGAGTATACGTTACGTTCCCGGTAAGAGATGTCAGAGTGGTCGAAAGAAGACTCTCTCCTCCTACAGGTTTTTGCAGATAAAATTTGACAGAGCAGTTTTTGTTTGCCTTTATATATATCTTGACTGTGTCTCCTACGGTGTACTGTGATTTTGATGCAGTAGCAGTTATATTGAGCGGAGGTCCGGACTCTATCTTAAAGTTATCCGTCCACGTATTACTACCTATGGTAACTCTAACTCTATAATTTGCATCATCGATAGGAATCATAGTATTCGAGTTCTGTCCCCAGCTCCATGTTTTTGATTGTCCGGGATGAATCGTCCAAGGTGCTAAAGCAACACCGGGCACGTAACAGGTTGTCCATGATCCGGTGATATATTTCTGAATCATCCAAGGATTATTGGTAGTGGAGCCGATATCTGTTGTACCGGTGTTTTTTAAAGTGAAGTATACAGTCTCGCCGAGAGGATAGGTCGATTTATTTGTCTGAAGCGTTGCACTCGTTACTCCTGTCGTGTAGCTTATTGAAAGCGTTGGGCCTGAGAAAACTATTCTATCAAAATCTCCATTATTATCGCTCTTTGAGGTAAACCTCAGTCTCACCTGGAATCTTGTATATCCCAGTGAGAACTCATTATTTACGGCGGTAGTAACATTTTTAGCGGTAGTTGGCTTACCTGCATAGCCACAAATGAATTTTACTGATGCCGTATTATAATCTCCACCAGTGAGTGAGGATCCATACCGTACCTGCTCTAGGTACATGTTTCCCAGATCTCCGAAGGGGTCGCTGTAAACTGTGGCAGCTGTCAAATTGAGATATGCACTCGTTATGGTGGAACCTGCTGGGAGACTTGAGAGATCGAAGGTCAGAAAACATCGTATTCCCTTATTTGCTGTGTTGTCTCCAGCAATATAATGTGAGGATCCTAGACCTACATACGATCCATCAGATATTACATCTCCACTTTTTGAAGTATCTGGCATCTTTAATAGAAACGCTGCGTTTATATTTGTCAAACCTACGAGCAAACATATAGCCAAAAATCCCAAAATTTTTCTTTTCATGATATGATTATCTCTATTATAAGTATATATATTTTTCCTAATAAGCATCAACTGAAATTTAGTTAATAGACGAAGCCTATAACAGCAATAGAAAGATTTTTATAGTAATGGAAATACTTTTACCGATTATCATGATAGATCCTCTCCACATTGTCATAGCATTTGCAATTTGTACCGTCATCGGACTGCCGTCATATAAAATGAAGGTGGTTGATTTCTCTGGACTCTTGGGTGGATACGTAGTGGGCATGGGGATAATTCTTTTTACAGACGTGAAGTGGTTTATCCTGATATTCATGTTCTTTTTTCTTTCAGGTGCCGCAACTAAATATAAATACGATCAGAAGAAAAAGAAAGGAGTTGCCCAGGCAAAAAAAGGATCGAGAGGATATCTGAACGTTTTTGGAAATGGACTTGTAGCGTTGAGTTTTGCAGTTTTCGAGGGAGTTATCGGGGGAGAGATCTTTTTGGCAGGGTATCTTGCTGCGGTAGCCACTGCCACGTCGGACACAGCGGGGGGAGAGATAGGAAGATTATCAAAACACAAGCCGAGACTGATAACAACATTCAAAGAGGTACCCACTGGAGCAGAAGGAGCAATATCGATCGTCGGAGAAACTGCTGAGTTTCTCATTGCGTTATTTATAGGAGTTTTAGCCTTCGGTTTGGGAATGGGTCACGGTAGCAATGTGATAATTGTTGCTACCTTGGGAGGATTCATAGGTGCGCACATAGACAGTGTTCTCGGTGCCACGGTAGAGACAAGCGTAGGGTGGTGGGGCAATAACTGGACAAACTTTATCTCTACTCTGTTGGGCGCTCTTACAGGGATAGGACTATATTATCTACTGTGATTACCTTCTCTTTACAGCCCTGTCATAAAGGAGCCAGTTTTCCTTCCACTGAGGATTTTTCTTTTCCAATAATTCGAGGACTTTCTCTCTCAGTTCCTCTGCGTCTGTTTTTTCTTTCAGTGTTCTTTTTATCTCATTGGATATTTCTCTTGCTGTCTCTAAATCAGCCCCTGATTTTACACAGCTGACGACTATCTTCTCAGGGATAAACTCTTCCAATGTTCCATCCCTTTTTTTAATTTCGAACATATCTTTATCTATAAGAAGAAGAATTTAAAAATTTTTGTGTTGAAACTAAATGCCACTTACCAAGTCTCTTAAAGCTTTCTCAGGATCTTCAGCTTTTACAACACCGGAAGCCAGTAATACACCCTCAGTTCCAAGCTCCAGGGCTTTTTTTACGTCTTTTCCTGTTTTCACTCCCGCTCCGCACAAGACCTTAACTCTCGGATTTATCTTTTTTATCTTTTTCACCGAGTCTTCTACTATCTCGGGAGAGGCGGATGTTACCGAGATGTCTCCACCGATAAGCTCCGGCGGCTCTATCGCTATGTAATCCGGGGTCAAAAGAGAGCACGCCATGGAGACCTCTATATTATTCGTGCACACGATCGATGTTAATCCAAAATTTCTGCATTTTTTGACTAAATATTCTATATCAGCGATCTTCATCCTTTTTTCTGAGTGATTTATAAGTGTCCCGGTTGCATAGGATCTCACAGACTCCAGCGTTATGTGACCCGTTCTGCTTCCGGGATCTACAGGGTCTATGTGCTGTGAAAAAACAGGGATAGATACTTCTTTTGAGACAAGACACAGGTCCGGTGTCTGAGGACACACGACGATCTCCTTTTTACTTTCTTGAGCTACCTTTTCACATATTTTTGCCAGAGTTAACCCTTTTTTTCCGAGACTTTCGACGCATGCCTTGAAGTTTACGACGATCATTTTACTGCCTCGAACCTGTTCTTGAGCTTTTCGAGGACCTTCGGAAGCGTTGTGTACTCCATTTCTTCTAAAGGCAATCTGTGAGGCTCAAATGGGCCGTGTCTTCTCATGTAATCAGCAATTTCCTGTGCCTTTCTTCGTGTCATATCAAAAGCGGGATCGTCAAAGAGATCCATTCCACCCACTAATTTTCCGTTCGCTATCTGGAACCCTAACGCTATGACGCGTGGAGGACCGTCAAACCTCGTGCATTTCGCATCCTTTACAGATACCGGCATGAGAGGACCATTATGCGAGCCTCTCATCCATCCACTGACGAGGAACGGAAATGCAAAAGGCTCTAAAACTTCTCCCAGAGCAGGCAATCCTGACTGCGCTCTTACTATTCCACAGGGA
>JAGLWR010000037.1 GCA_023133315.1 Methanomicrobia archaeon
AATAACCAAAATAGATTTGCTCATTTTGTTTCCCACCACATTTTTATATCAAAACTGAGAGTACACACTATGGAGTTCATCGATCACCCGCTTGTTAAAAAAGATATGATGATGGCGAGGGTATACCAGGAAACAATTGTTGACAGTTGCAGGGAAAAAAATTCCCTGATAGTTCTTCCTACGGGACTGGGGAAGACGATAATTGCCGCACTTCTAACAGTGTACAGACTCCAGAAATATGACGGAAAGGTGATCTTTTTAGCACCGACAAAGCCGCTCGTGATGCAGCATTTCCAGACTTTTTCCGATATTCTAAATATAGATAAGATGGAGTTTTTTACAGGCATCGTAGCACCATCTAAAAGAAAGGATCACTATGAGGATAACAAAATAATATTTGCAACACCACAGGTCATCGAGAACGATATAATCTCTCGAAGACTTGATCTTGAAAATGTTTCAATGATTGTGTTTGATGAAGCGCATCGATCTACAGGTGATTACGCATATGTCTTTATAGCAAATAAATACATGGAAAAAGGAAAAGATCCTTTGACAATAGGGCTTACAGCTTCTCCAGGGAGTCAAAAACAGAAGATCAAGGAGGTTCTAGAGAATCTCTTCATTGAAAATATAGAGGTAAGAACAGATAGTTCTCCGGATATAAAAAGGTATATCCAGGATATAGACATTGACTGGATCGAAGTAGACTTTCCTGAGGAGTATAAAAAGGTCAGGAAGTACCTGGAAAAATTCTTGGAGCGTAAACTGAAAATTCTCCATAATGTGGGATTTTTGAGAAGTGCGTCCCTTGGGATATCTAAAAAAGATCTTTTGGAGCTTGGGGTTCGAATACGGAAAGAGATGAACAAGAGTTATGGAAGAATGGATAAGAAATATTTTATCGGAATAATGGCGCAATCTTCAGCCATCAAAATACACCACGGGATGGAACTTCTTGAGACTCAGGGAATTATTCCATTTTTGGATTATTTTGAGAGATTGAAGCAGCAGAAAACAAAATCCGCAAAGGAAATAATCAATTCCGAACTGATAAAAAAAGCTTTAAACCTTGCAAAAACGATCGAAACGAGGCATCCAAAATATGGAAAGTTGAGGGAAATAGTAGAGGAAAAGATTACAAGATGCAGAAATATCATCGTCTTTTCTCAGTACAGAGATTCTGCGCGGAAGATAGTTGATATTTTAAATACTATCGAAGGAGTGAGAGCGATCAGGTTTGTCGGGCAGAGTTCTAAAGTTAAGGATAAAGGACTGACACAGAAAAAACAAAAAGAAATTTTAGAAAAATTTAGGAGTCAGGAGTATAATGTTCTCGTAGCAACATCGATAGCAGAGGAAGGACTGGATATACCGGGCGTTGATTTAGTACTATTTTTTGAGCCCGTACCGTCAGAGATACGAACTATCCAGAGAAGAGGGAGAACAGGAAGAAGAAAAGCTGGAAAAGTCATCGTCCTGTTTACTGGAAAGACGAGAGATGAAGCGTATTTCTGGGTTTCCAGAGCAAAGGAAAAGAAGATGCATAAACTTCTTTCGCAGATGAAAAATGAACTGAAGAAAAAAGAGTACATAGAAAAACAGACAAAAATTGAAGATTTTGTTAAAATAATAGTAGACTACAGGGAAAAAAGTCCAGTAGTAAAGTATTTATCTTCTCATTGTCTCATAGAACAGAAAAATCTTCCAGCAGGAGATTATCTCCTTTCTGAACGGGTATGTGTGGAAAGAAAGAGCTGTGAGGATTTTTTGAGAAGTTTAATGGATAGAAAGTTATTCCAGCAGGTTAAAAATATCTCTGAGAGCTATGAGATTCCTATTCTCATCATAGAAGGAGAAAATCTTTATTCTCAACATGGAATTTCTGCAAACGCCATTTTGAATGCAATAATTTCTATAATATTGGATTTCAATGTCCACGTTATCTTTACAAAAGATCCGTATGAAACTATGCTGATTTTGTTGGATATAGCAAAAAGAGAACAGCAGAAAGAGAAAAAAGATATTCCTATAAGGGGAAATAAGAGGGTCATGGACATGAAAGAAAACCAGAGATACATAATAGAAGGATTACCTCATGTCTCCGCCACACTGGCTGAACGGCTTCTGAATTATTTTGGAAGCGTGAAAAATGTTTTTACAGCCTCTAAAGAAGAGTTGATGAAGGTAAAAGGAATTGGAGAAAAAACTGCAGAAGAGATAATAAGAGTCATAGAAGAGGGGTATGAGTAAGTTGTTCGGTCTCTCTCAACAGTAAGCTTTATAAAGAGAATGATCAAAACACCTGAGGTGATTCAATGAAACTCCAATGCCCTGTGTGTGAGCATAGTGTGGACGTGCATCGTCCACGGGAAGGTAAAGTTGTCCAGTGTGACGAATGCAGAACAGAGTTGAAACTCATAAAAAGTGAACAGTGGAACCTCACAGTCTTTGAAAGAGAAAAAGAAGAACGATTCTTGTGATCCGATGAACTCTCAAAAATTCTTTTATATTTTTATACCGTTTAAGCTAGCACAGGGATGTGTGTCCATACTTATTCCCTTATTGATTGTAGAATTTGGAGGGAAAGCCAAAGAAGTTGGGATAGTTCTGGGACTTTACACAGCAGTTTTGATGATTGGAACAGTGTTTTGGGGAAAGATCTCCGATAAATTTAAGAAAAGAAAATCATGCATCCTGATCGGTTTTTCAGGGGCATTTTTGTTATATTTCTTTTTATCAATGGCAACTACTCTATTTCACGTTATCGTGATTCAAACATTTTTTGCATTCTTTATCGCAGCCGAGATACCGGTAACAACGGTGTATATTCTCCGGAGTACAACAAAATTTTATTGGGATGAGGCGATAAGCAGATTCAACAAAATAATAGGCTGGGCGTGGGTAACGGGGTTAGGGATTGGGGCAATAGCGTTATTTTTTGTCTCAATTCAAAACTTATTTCTAATAAACAGTATTATATCTGCGATATCATTGATTTTAGGATTTAAATACCTAAAACAGAAACCGATACAGATAAACAGAAGAGCATTCAAACTGCGGCTTACCCAAATAGTAGAACGAGCACGATATATGCCGAATTATCTTATTCACCTGCCAACTATAAGGATGACAGGAAATAAGAAGATAAATTCTTTTTTCATCTCGGTATTTCTCCTTTTAATGGCATCTAGTTTGGTAATGACCCCAATAATTCCGTATTTAAAAATGCTCGGTGTTGGGTCGAGTGTCTGTTTCCTTGCAGGGTTTATGCACTCTTCGGCAGCAGCTTTGATGTATCAGCGGACGGGAAGAGCAATTTACAAAAACGGAACGCTGAAGATGTTAAAATATGGAATAGTAAGTAGAGGAGCTCTCTCTCTTTTAATGGTCGGTTTGATATTGTATAAGGAGATCGCTGTTGGAATAATACTCATCTATGCCGTTCTCGGTATTACCTGGTCGTATATAATTATACCTTCTTTTTCTTACATGTCAAAGACAGCTGAAAAAGATAGAGAAGGTGGGGCCTTTGGCGCCTTTAATTTTTTCTACTCCTTTGGTCTTCTTGCAGGAAACTTTCTCTCAGGTATTATAGTCGATCTCTTTGGATACGAAGTTGACATATTTTTGGCTGTAATACTGCTTTTAATAGTTATACTGAATCTTAAAAATTCCAAAATAGAAGAAAAGAAAATTGATTTGAAAAAGATATACGGTTAGCATGAAGTAAAAACATTTAAATATAACTCTTATATAAAGTAGTGTGGCGATGAGAGTGAAGAACAAAATACTGTCTTTAATTGTTATTGGAATCTTTATTTCCTCAATTTTCTTAATACAGTTAGACGAAGTTGAAGCAGATCAGGAAGTGACTTTCCCTGATGAGAATTTGGAAAATGTGATCAGGGAAAAAATCGGGAAAAGTAGTGGACCGATATACGAGAGTGATTTAAGTGAGATTACTAAATTGGAGGCAAATAAAAAGGGTATAGAAAGTATAAAAGGCATAGAGTACTGTGAGAATCTCGCACGGCTGGGTCTTGCAAGAAACAACATCTCAGACATTTCTCCCCTCTCCACCCTCGTCACTCTTCAGATACTGTGGCTTGACGAAAACAACATCTCCGACGTTTCTCCCCTCTCCACCCTCGTCAACCTCGAGAAACTGTCTCTCGATTACAACAACATCTCCGATATCTCCCCTCTCTCCACTCTCACCAACATCATCGTGCTTTCTCTCTGGAAAAATAATATCTCCGATCTGTCCCCTCTTTCTTCACTTATTACCCTCACACGGCTGGGCCTTTATGATAACGACATCTCCGATATCTCCCCTCTCTCCACTCTCACCAACATCGATTGGCTGACACTTGACGATAACAACATTTCTAACATTACCCCTCTCTCCACCCTCTCCAAACTCACACGACTGGATCTTGGTTGTAACAAAATTTCCAATATCTCTCCCCTTTCGAATCTTACCAATCTTATAGATTTGTGGCTTTCGGAAAATAACATCTCCAATATCTCTCCAATCTCTGTTCTTACAAATCTTAAAGCACTGTATCTTGCGAGAAACAATATCTCAGACATTACCCCTCTCTCCACCATCACCAATCTCCAGATACTGGAACTTGACGAGAACAATATTTCCGATATTTCTCCAATCTTACCAACCTTATGGAGTTGTATCTTCATGACAACGAGATCTCTGATATCTCTCCCCTCTCTATCCTCACAAACCTCACGTGGCTAGGGCTTGATCATAACAAAATTGCCGATATCTCCCCCCTCATCAAAAATTCTGGAATAGATATGGGGGATGAAGTAGCTGTACGTGACAATCCCCTCAACTCGGAAGCTATTAACATTCATATTCCTGAGTTAGAAGACAGGGGAGTGAACGTGGTTTGGGAAGCAGAGCCTCCAGCAACTACCACTCCCGCTCCAACTACACCAACATCCACTATTCCAACCTCAACCATCTCGCCTACTACAACTTCTCCCCCAACTACAATTCCTCCACAACGCTCTTTCTTGCATATTGGAATTCTTGGGACTATTGTAGTCCTCATCTTTGCAGGCTATTATATGGCAAAAAAGAAACATGAAAAAGAGAAAAAAGAAGAGCTCGAAAATAAAAAAACAGAAGCAAACTAGGGGAGAGTGGTAAAAACCCAAGGACAAACATTTAAAAACAATTTTATAGATTTGTTATCATGATGACCGGAGAGGAGTATAAACGGCAGTTCGTCCACATCTTCATGGGATTGTGGTCACTGTATCCACTGTTCTTAACAAAAAATCAGGCACTATGCGTTCCACCGATTATGGCAATACTCGTCGTGTTTTTCTGGAGACCGAACGGACTCTGGAAGAAGGGATTTGAGTTCATGGCGAGAGAAGAAGATTATAGATACGGTATTCTCGTCGGTCCTTTGATATACATTGTGGCCATCGAGCTGTGCGTGTTTATTTTTCCCGTGCATATTTCTGCGATGTGTATCGGGATCATGGCATTGGGAGACGGATTTTCTACAATTATTGGGAAAAACTTCGGGAGACATAAACACTGGATAGACAGAAATAAGACGATTGAAGGAAGTCTTGGATTCTTTGCAACCTCTTTTCTGTACGCGTTATTAATTCTGAGTTTTATTTCACCTGTCGAGAATTTTAGTTACATATTAAAGATAGCTCTTGTCGGGAGTATCTCAGGGATGCTCGTGGAGACACTGCCATTCGAAAATACGAGAGAGAATCAGAAACTTTTTTCGAGAATAATACTCGATGACAACTTTTTTGTACCCGTTGTCTCCAGTATCTTCATGTATCTAGCGAGTTTATGAGATTTTGTACAGTGCAATGAGATAAGGAAATATAATGAGAGGAATTGGAGAGATATCCACGCATAGCAGTGTTATTGATAGCAAAATAGAATAGTATGGCAATACCTTTTTTAATCGCTTCATTTTTTTCCTGAGAGTACCCAACACGCTCCCGAAAAATATCATTATAGGAACTTCGATGATCCCGAAATCAAGTATCAGAGGGCCAAGAATTGTGGATGTCGTATTGTGTTCGTATCCGAGAACGACTTTGCCTACTATATCTCCCGTGATGGGATGAAGCCAGAGTCCATGGTAATACCCAAAAAACCCTGATTTTTCAACAATTTGATTCAAAACATAACCTGTATACGATATTCTATAGAATATCAGATTTAAAAAGTCCAGCTTCCATTTTTGAGATGTAAAATGTAAAAAAGCGATATTGAGAATGATAAAAATTATCAGAGCGAGAGCAAAGAGCCACAGATTAGATTTGATCTCTTTTTTATAGTAAAGGATGATTATTGTTGATAAAATGAGAATGAGGATATATGATCTATAGCCGTAAAGAAATAAGATCAAAAATGCGAGTATGAAAAGGAGGGGACTGAATTTTTTCAATGTCTGAAAATTAAATCCTATATATAACAGAGAGTATCCACAAACAAACATAATTGTTAAGGCGTTTCTTTTCACGTCAGGATTGAAAAGAGGGATATCCCGTATATAGATAAAATTGATGACGAGGAGCGTTACACCTAAAAAATAAAATAATTGTGAGTATTTTTTAAAATCTAATTGCAGTATCAGAAAAAGGGGAGGCACTATTAAAAAAGCAAGGTAAGAATAGACTCTAAAACTGTAATAAAATAATAGAACGAGGATGATAAAGAGAACATATTCTTTTTTTATTTTTAAATTTATTTTCGTCCCGACATAAAAGCAGAAGAGACCGTAAGCGACATAAAAAAATAGTAATGGATTTAAAGAATAATCTACATATTCTGTTTTAAAAATTAAGCTTATACCTATGAAAATGATATAGGTAACAACAAAGATATTCGGGCTGAAGAAATCTTTCATACAGTGAGTTTATCCTTTCATATATATCTTTTTTCCACAGGTGCATCGTCCATTCTTTATTCTATTTTTCAGAACATCAAACCCACGTCTTCTGATTACTGCCTCTCCACACCCCGGACAGTACGTTATATCGGGTATTCTTCCGACGTTGCCGAGGTAGATGTAGTATAATCCTGTTTCCTTTGCGATCTTTTCCGCTATTTCCAATGTTTCCAAAGGCGTTGGGTTTCTATCTCTCATTTTGTGGTGAGGGAAAAATCTTGTGAAATGAATAGGGATCTCAGGGCTTATTTCATAAAGTTTTTTACATATCTCTTCAATTTGTTCTTTTTTATCATTCCATCCAGGTACGATGAGATTTGTAACTTCTACGTGTCTGTCATTTTCAAAAACTGTTCTTACAGAGTTGAATACATCATAAAACGGTGCGTGGCAGAGTTTTTCATAAAAATCTTTTTCTCCCTTGACGTCTATATTAAAAGCATCCATGTAAGGTATCAATTTTTTCAACGGCTCTTCATTCATATATCCATTTGTTACCATTGCAGTATATAGATCGGTTTCTTTTGCCAGTTTTGCGGTATCATATACAAACTCGTACCATATTGTAGGTTCATTGTAAGTAAAGGCTATTCCTTCCGTATCTTTAGCCATTTCCACAATATTTTCAGGGGAAAAATATCTTGTGAAGCTTTTTTTCTGGGATATTGAGTAATTCTGACAGAAATCGCATGCAAAATTACATCCTATTGTACCTATGGAAAACGCCGTACTGCCGGGATAGAAGTGATAGAGAGGTTTTTTTTCGATTGGGTCTTTCCAGAAAGAAGAAACTTCACCATATATCTCGGTATAAAGCTTATTTTCTTTGTTTACTCTCACTCTACAGAAACCATACTTAGATTGAGGAATGAAACATTCTCTGGGGCATAGAAGGCATCTAACACCCTCTTTTTCGGGAAGATAAAATTCTGCTTCTTTCAACATTACTATACTATAACGATTAGATGTACTTAAAGTTTTTCTCATTACCCAATAGTTTTAAACGTATGAACGTATAATAGGAGATGGATAAAGTACTCGGTAGAAGAGCTGTAATGGAAGTGTTAAAAAGCGGCAGAGAAGTAAACAAGCTCCTTGTAGCTAAGAACTCAAAACTCGGAGAAATTTTAAAAATTGCTCATGAAAAAAAGATACTCGTTTCAAAAGTAGAAAAGAAGGCACTTGATAAATTTGGTGAAAAGCATCAGGGAGTCATTGCTTTCACGTCTCCTAAGAAGTATACAAAATTTGAAGATCTCAGATTTTCCGAAGATTCTTTTTTCATCGTTCTGGATAGGATACAAGATCCGAGAAATCTTGGAGCGATTATACGATCCTGCGAGTTTTTTAATCTCGATGCAGTAATAATCCCAAAAAGACACTCTGCAAAGATCACCGAAACGGTGTGGAAAAGTTCCGCGGGTGCGTTAGAGTATGTGAACGTTGTTCTTGTGGATAATCTCTCTAAAACAATAGAAAAACTCAAAGAGAGAAAGATCTGGATTATAGGAGCTGACATAAACGGAGAAACATGCTTTGAAAAGAATTTAAAAGGACCCGTAGCTCTCGTACTCGGCGAAGAGCAGAGAGGAATGAGAGAGATCTTAAAAAGGAAATGTGATCTTCTTATAAAGATTCCAGGAGGAGGGAAGATCGAATCCCTCAATGTCTCCACGGCAGCAGGTATTCTCATTTATGAGATCTTAAAACAGAGAAATTTTGAGTGATGAGCGAAAACTATTTAAATGAAAGTGCAGAAATAAGTAGGAAATCTTCAAAGGGTACAAAGGAAACACTTAAATTTTTTTGTTTTTTCTTTTTTAATTATTTTTTTATTTTCTATATTTTTCTTTCATTTCGACAGATCTATTTAGTAGACTCTGCATGAGATTCTCTATTTCTTTTTTTCTGGATTTGAAATCTTTTATTTCTTTTTCTATCTCTATTTTGGTATCGATGTACTTTTTACATTCTTCTATATCTTTTCCCTCAATTATAAATTTGAAAATATCAGAGGCGGTCAGAAACTCTCCAAACTTCGTTCTTTCTATGATATATCTAAGTTTATTAAATAATACATTTAATTCATAAATTTTATCTTCAAGAGTAGAGATCATATCATTGTATTTTTTCTTATTTGTCAAAATATGAAATTTTATTCTCATATTAGGTTCATAATTGCATTTATAACTCTCCAGATATTCTATATTTCTTTCCAGGGCAGGATAAAGAGTACTATCTTCTGTCAATTCTTTCATTCCCCCTCTCTTGGAATATACATAGAAACAGATAATAAGAAGGATTCCGATACACCCTAAAAGCAGATATAACTCCATAGTACTATATTGTTTTCAGTGATTAAAAACTTAACTTTACATTCCCCTTCGTCTTTTTCAAAAGTTCATTCAAGAAAGATTCTTTATCTTTCTTCTTAATCGATACTTTAAAAAAAGCGTCATGTTCCATTCTTCTATCCAGAACTGTGCACCCATATTTCTGGAACAGTCTGGTAACATCTCCAAAGAACTCGTACGGCACGGAAAACGAGATCACCCCTTCGTAAAATTTTTCAACGATCTCCGCGACCTCGATACCTTTCAATGCAGCTTCTCTGTACGCACGTATCAATCCTCCTATGCCTAATTTCATCCCTCCAAAGTATCGGGTGACAACAATGAGAACGTTTTTCAGATTCTTTTTTAAAATTACGTCCAGGATAGGTTTTCCCGCAGTGTTCAGCGGCTCACCATCATCAGATGAATTGAAAATCTCGTGTATCATGTACGCATAGGGGTGATGAGAGGCATCTTTAAACTCTTTTTTTATCTCTGTTATAAACTTC
>JAGLWR010000038.1 GCA_023133315.1 Methanomicrobia archaeon
ATTATTGGAATCTAATTCATAACGGTAAGCTCGGAGAATCTTCATCAGAATAAACCGACACTAATCTCTACAAGTCTAACCTTCAAACTTATTATTAACGATTATACACACTGGTGTAGAAGTGAATACTTGAAAGAGAGGTGGTGCGGGGACTGGGAGTTTCAACAGTCACAATAACCAGCGACTGCTTTTGAACCCAGGAACGCCTACACGACAAGGACCTAAACCTTGCACCTTTGACCATGCTCGGCAACCCCCGCAAGAAGTTTTATAAAATTATCACATTTCTCTTCTATGATCTCTGTTGAGACTTCAATTAAATCTTTTATGCTCATATTTCCATAACTTTCAATTGTGAATATAAATTTTCTTGGATCATGCATCACGGTTATGGCCCTTAGATCGCACTGTTCTTCACAACTTTTACATAGAGTGCATTCTTCTATATTTACCATGTCTATGGAATCATTTTTTATTTTCAGTATATTTTTTGGGCAAGATTCAACACATATGCCACAGAGATCGCACTTCTTATCTATCTTTATTATGGGGAAGTACTTATAAAAAGCGAGACACGATTGGTATTTGGCATGAGCCTTGGCAACTCCTACTGTAGCAATGCAGTGTATCTTTATTTTTTGATTATCTCCAAGCTTTATTATAGGTATATCTGGTATTATGGGCTTTATGATCTCATCTTCTGAGACTATGTCCTTTGAATAAACTACACAGGGCCCTTCTTTTTCTATACCCAGAGTCACTTCCTTGGTTACATTTACGGGTGTATCCAGTGGTATGAGTCCAAGTCTGTGAGCCAAAATCTCGTCATATAACGGGGATGTGTTCTCATAAACAATTATATGATCTACAGCATATACAGGAACCTCTGAGATCAAGATCCTTCTCAATGCGTTGACAAACCCTACATCTACATCTTCTATCATAATTTTTATTTTTGAATCTGACTTGGACAAAAGTGTTACTTTCATAATCTCCTTCCTCTTTTCCCACCTTTGGGTCTCGTTCCATCGTGAGGTATTGGAGTGACATCTTCTATTCTTCCTATTTTTAACTTTGCTCTTGCCAATGCTCTTATTGCAGCCTGAGCTCCAGGACCGGGATTTTTGATTTTACTTCCGCCGGGGGCTCTGACTTTTATATGAACCCCTACAATGCCTCTTTCCAATGCTGTTTCAGCTGCAATCGCTGCCGCCTTCATGGCTGCATAAGGAGAAGATTCGTCCCTGTCAGCTTTAACTATCATCCCTCCAGAGATTCTTGCAATTGTTTCTGCGCCGCTGAGATCCGTTATGTGAATAATTGTGTTGTTGAAAGACGCATATATGTGGGCCACTCCCCATTTTTCATCTTTTGTCATTTTTAAGCCTCCTTCTTTTCTATTATCTCTTCATCGCCTTTACTGACAAGCATGCCCGGAGACGTTACGATTCTGTCTCCAAGTTTAATATGTCTATACACTACCAACTGTCTCGCTTCCTTCGGTGTTTTTGCCAGCCCTTTCCTGAAAACTGCTGATTGAAGTCTTCTGTCCAGGATATCCTGTATGTCCAGTTCCAGTATACTATCAAGATTGGCATCTTCTTTCAGTATACCCAATCTCTGGAGTTTCCGGATCAGTTCTTTTTCCTCTTTTTTTGCCTCTTCTCCAGCAGAAGCTAAGAGAACTCTTGCCTGTCTTCTTAACTTTCTCAGTTTTGACTCTGCTTTCCAGACTTCCTTTTTATTTTTTAATCCATATTTTTTTAAAAGTTCATTCTCACGTTCTATCCTATCTTTCTGCCATGGATGATGAGGTGTCTCATACTTTTTTCTTGAAAACTTAGGATCGCCCATCTACTCACCTCTTTTTCTATCTTTCTGCCTTCTTTCTTAATGCCTTCTTTCTGCTTACTCCTATAGACCTGCCTTTCCTGAAGCTTGATTTTGTTCTCTGTCCTCTCACAGGAAGACCGAGTCCGTGTCTGATACCTCTATACGATCTAATTCTCTTAAGTCTATTGATGTCCTCTCTATTCGCGATTGCCAGCTGTGCTTCAAATACATGCCTATCTTTTCCCGTTTCATAATCTTTTCTCCTATTGAACATCCATACAGGGATATTAAACTTTTTGGGGTCTGCTAATACCATTTTTATTTTTTCTACTGCACCATCGTCCAGATCACCAAACTTTACGTTTGCATCGATTCCCGAAGCTCGGACTATGTTTCGTGATAAGTTTATCCCAATACCTTTCATCCCTGTTAACGCTAACTCTACCTTTTTATTACCGTCTAAATCTACACCTTCTATACGGATTATGTGCCTGAACTCGCTCATATGATCATCTCCTCTATATACGTGGATGTAGGTCAAAAGACCTACATCGATCTGTGGCGCCGGGGAAGGGATTTGAACCCTCGATCTCTTGCGAGAACGAGCTCTCCAGGCTCGCGCCTTTCCAGTCTCGGCAACCCCGGCATTTCTTTATGTATTTCTCAAGATTTATATACCTTTTTATCAGCTTATCTTCCAGATTTTTGGATATGTACCTCTTTCCATGAGTACTCTTTCTGTTGTCACGGCAACACCTTCTTGTTCCAGCATCTCTCGGGAACTCATTAACGCTTTTCCCAATGCTACCAGTTCATTTTTTAATGTCATTACAGCAACTCGCTCACCTGATTGGATTTCCTCGCATTTTTTGACTCCGATTGTCATTAGCTTGGCACCGTGGCAAACCGCATCTACAGCTGTATCCCTGATCCATATTCTTGGTATATTTATACCTTCCTCTATTGGATGTACACATCTCCTGATCTCACTTTCCATTCCTTCTTCTTTCCAGAATATGTACGCATCTAAAAGATCCTGAAGAGTTATCACATTTTCTTCCCAAAGATGTCCTACTTTTGTTCTCCTCAGATTTTCCATATTCGCTCCAACTCCAAGTGCTTCGCCAATGTCATAACACAGTTTTCGGATATATGTCCCAGCTTCACAGCTCACCCTCATAAGGACATTCCTTTCTTCTATCTCCAGTATCTCTATATTTTTCACTTCTTTTACCCTCAACTTTCTTTTTACAGCCGACTTCACAGGAGGTTTCTGGTATATCTTTCCAGTAAACTCTTTGCAGATCTCTCGAAGTTTTTTTTCGGGCACAGGTTTATGAAAACGCATTGCACATATATACTCTTTGTCGGATTCGAGCATTAACTTCAAAACTCTTGTAGCCTTTTGCGTTGCTACGGGTAATACACCTGTAACATGAGGATCGAGTGTCCCCGAGTGTCCTGCTTTCTTTATATTCAAAATCTTTTTTACCCATGCAACTACCTCGTGAGCTGTGGGGCCAGAAGGCTTATCGAGAACGATCAGACCCTTCTCTATCAGTTCTTCCACCGTTCTCTCTTCGGGAGGTTTTCCATACTTCATAAAAACTAACTCAGTAATCGCTTTATTTTTTCATCTGAAGCATCTTTTTCTATCTTTTTTACATCCGGGTGAAACTCAAGATGTTTTATATTACATCTTCTTCTTTTAACCTTCAGACCTGAAACTACAACGTAATTTTTATCTATAACATCTACAATTATACACTTATTTCCCGCTTCTCTACCTGCCATTTTAGTACAGATTCTTCCTATCTCTATCATCTCTTCACCTCTATAGCTTTTTTTATTATCTTATAAACGCCTGCCGGTTCCCATTTGTCCGTGTTGATTATCAGATCATACGGAGAGAGATCATCAATATTTATCTTATAAAATTTTTTGTATCTTACTCTTTCACTCTCCTCTCTCATTTTTATCTCTCTTTTACTTTCTTCAAGGCTCTTCTTTTCTCTATTTGCGATTCTCCTAGCTCTTGCAGTGAAAGGAGCTGTAAGCCATATTTTCAGGCCAGCATTCACAAAATATGCTGCCATTCTCCCTTCGACAATACATTTTTCGTATTTTTCTGAGAGCTCTTTTTGCTTCTTATCCACTAAATTATCTATCTTTTCATTGTTTTCAGCATACTTGCTGAACTCTTTTAGAGTCATTCCTTTCTCTTCGGCAAGTTCTCTGAAGATTAAACCGGCATATATATGTTTAAACCCCAAGTTTCTTTCTATGAGCCTTGCTGAAGTTGTAGTACCGCTTCCAGGGGGCCCGCCTATTGTGATCTTCATAACTCCACTCTAACTTTTTCTTTAATGAGTTTTCTCATACAGCTGGAGCACAAATATCCAGCATATGGCCTTGTCGGTATTCTTTTACTTTTATTAAGTTTTTTTATCTCATTCGGAGTCTTTCTAGGTACACCATGGAGTTCTGCTCCACATTCTGCACATTTGTGTTTGCTATGTTTTTTTTTCTTGAAACGAAGAACCGTCTTCCCTCCCGGGGTTCTGACAAACTTTCTTTTCAATGATCGTGATCTGTACATTCCTCTCATTCAGTCACCTCAATCCATGTTCAAAATTTTTCTTAAGAACTGGCTGCATACAGTCGTGCTGAGAAAATACCAGCCAAATGCACCTAACTGATTTGCTGGCATTGAACCATGAAAGTATCCAAAAATCGTGCCTATCACCGGGAGATCAAATAATGCAAAAGGTAACTCAAGGATCGGTACTCCGTATGCCGGCGTATGTCTGAACCACGCAAAGAGAATAAATATTGGAATCATCGTAAAGATCATTGGCTTAAAGCTCATTGTAGTCATTTTTGCATTTAACTCATTTATTCTTTTCTTCTGCAGCTCTAGTTTCCTTATTTGTTTTTTATTTCCTTCCTTTTGAGCCTTTAAAAGTTTAGTTCTGTATTCCGATACTTCTTTTCTGATTTTTTTCATTTGTTCATGATCTACCATAAGATGATGTATCCCTGTTATGAAAATAGCTACTGTCAAAGCAACGAGGATTACTCCGAGTATATACTCGGTATATATTTTATCTGCTATTATTTCATCTACTCGTTCAGGGAAAAATCTTCCGAAGATCGCATCAAAAAACCCATAAAATACATTTAATATCGAATCTAATATTCCCATTCTACTCACTTCCTATAATTTTTCTAAGAGCTGGAAACATCTCGCCCATTTGTTCTTTCATAAGTTCCTCATACAGCCTGTATAATATACCTACAGTCAGTAAAATTCCTGTTCCTGTCCCCACTGCTCCTGTGAAATCGGCAAAAACAGCTACCAACCCTACTGCTGCTCCGCCCATCACCGTAACTTGCGGTATGTACCTGGAAAGGACCTTCCTCAGAACCCTCGGATCCTTTCTGAACCCTGGGATCTGCATCCCAGATCGTTCTAATTTCTTGGCCACAGCCTCTGGCCCCATCTGAGTTAACTCTGTCCAGAGTACTGCAAAGAATATGCATAATAACACTACTATTATAAGATATATTAATGCTGCAAATGGCTCTAGGACAAGATTACCCAGACCTCGTGGAGGTTGTATATAATTTACTATCCCAGAAACAGCATTACCCTGGGAGTCAAACGCACCGAGCCACATTATGCCTCTGCTGTTTAATATATGGGCCATAAGTTGTACATTGGCAAACATAGCCATTGTCAAGATCATTGGAATATTTGAGGCATAAATGAATCTGATCGGGTATCTCCCTCTGATACCTTTGAATTTTCCGTATGACAACGGTATTTCTACTCTAATCGATTCTATATAAACTACAACGAGAAACACTAGAAGGGTAAAGAATACCTGGTCCATTCCCGCCAGAGCACCTGGTCTTGTCCATTCTGGATTTCCACTGATAAATGATTTGATAAAAGCAGGGATAGCACCTATCATCTGTCCAGGAACACTCTCACTGGACAAAAAGCTGAAACTTCTCCAAAGTATCCGTGAAGAAACACCTCCTGCAATAAATAATGAGATCCCTGATCCGAATCCCCACTTTGTCACAATTTCGTCCATGATCATTACCAGAAGTCCACCCAGTGCCATCTGAAAGGCAACAAGGTATAACATTGATCCTTCTGCCCATGCCTGTCCCCGTGTCAGTGCAAAAGCTTCGAAAACACAGAGAAAGATAGCTAAAAGCTTTTGTGTACCCTGAAATATTTCTTTTCCCTTGTGTGTTGTAAGATCAAGATCTATGATATCAGACCCCACCAGTAACTGCATTATTATTCCTGCTGTCACAATAGGACCTATACCAAGAGTGAGTAAACTTCCGTTGTTTCCTGCAAGAACAACTCTCATTCCCGCAAGCCAATCCATTCTTTGTTCGATTATACCGTATAGTGGTATCTGTGAAAGTGCAAAATAGATACCTAATATTACTATACTCCACGTAATTTTCTCTTTAAATGGGATGTGTCTCTTCGGTATAGAGACTTCGGGAATAAACCTGAACAATGGAGAAAAGATTTCTAGTTTAGACATTAGATTCACCTACAATCGCTTTTCCGCCTATTTTTTCAAGTTTCATCTTCGCTTTCTCCGAAAACTCGTCCGCCCTTACAGAAAATTTTTTCGTGAGTTTCCCTTCACTCAATACCTTGGAAATTCCAAGTTTGGATACATCTACTATTATATTATTTTTTTCTTTAAAAGCTACTCCTTCTTCTAAAAGTTTTTCAAGATTATCATTCAGATATCTTAGATTAACAGCAGATTTACTTTTTCTCAGTCCCAGATTTCTTTTAAATCCGTGTTTACCTAGGTGATTAGGTTCGTATTTTAGAAACCATGTATACTTCTGCTTTTTTTCTTTCCCTGATCCTGCATTACCTCTTCCGCCTCTGTGACCTGCACCTTTCCTTTTTTTAGCACATCCACCGCCGCAATGCCTTGAACCTCTCATTTTGTAAGTTTTTTTCTTTTTTCTGATCATGGAATCACCTAAATAATCCTTTCAAGTAAAGAAATTATATCTTTCCCTCTATAACCTAATGATCCTCCTTGAGTGTAACCCAATCTAATTCCTCTGTATCCTTTTCTTGGAGGATGTAATCTAAAAAACTTTTTTATTCCAAGACTGTCAAGATCAGTTTTGAACTCAAAGAATTCATCGACAAACTCATCTACAGTTTTTCCTGTTTTTTCCTTTATATAGAGTCCATCTATCTTTTTGTTACCAGGAAGCCTCGCCCATTTCAGTAACAGTTCTTTGAACGTTTCCTTGTCAATCTCTCCAAATGTTACGTAATCTTTCACCTTCTGCAACATGCCTTTATAACTATCTCTATTATCTATGACTACACAGTTATGAGTTTTTTCAAGGTTGAGCATCTTTAACGTATCCTTTATCTTCTTTTCTAGATTCACCGTTCCTCTGATTCGTATCACTGCAATTCTATCCACTGGGCTCACCCTCCTTTGATTCTTCTTTTTTTACTTTATCCTCCTTTGGCTTTTCTTTTTTTACTTCGTTTTTCTCCGATTCATCCTTTTTTTCTATATCTTCTTTTGACTCACCTTCTTCTATAACTGGTACGGATTCCCTTACCGATCCATCAACTATACCAAGCCCCTTGATGTGTCGTTCCTGATAGCTCATATTATTGGTATTCCTCAGGCAATCAAAAACTGCCTTTGCAAAATTGATAGTCGTCTGGGTTTGTCCAAATGATCGTGACCAAATATCTGTGATCCCTGCAAGTCTTATTATTTTTTTACCTACATCACCTATAGCAAGTCCCAGTCCTCTTGGTGCAGGGAATAAAGTAACTGCAACACTTGAGGATCTTCCAATGACTTTAAATGGGATAGAATGTGGTGCCCCACAGCCGCATTCCCACGATCCGCAGCCTCTTTTTACTCTTGTTATATTCAGTTTCGCATTATCCAGTGATTTCCTGATTGCCGTTCCAACTTCGCTAGACTTCTCCTGCCCTAAACCTACAAGTCCATTTTTGTTTCCTACTGCACAAATTACATTGAATTTTACCCTTCTACCTGAATCTGTCATTCTCTGTACCATATTGATATCAATAATCTCCTGATTTTCCCTATTCTTTACCTCCGGGAGTAATGTATTGACAATCTCAGGTTCTCTGATAGGGATTCCTTTTGAGATTATCTCTTCAATGCTTGTGATTTCTCCTGCCTTTACCCTTCTTCCCAGAGTTGTTTTTGGTATCCATTCCTCCTTGTTCATGTAATCTCCTCTATTTTACTCTTAATCTCGTCAAAATGAACAGGTAATTCTTCAGGTTTCAGTCCTTTCTTAATATAATTACTAAATTTTTTGGAGCATTCCTTTTTGTTAAGACTGGAGGTATAACTAGCAATGTGTTCTCCTCGGATTCTTTTTTCGTCCGGGAGTATCTTTTTATTATGCGGTATTTCAATTCCTGCATCTATCACTCCCCTGAGAGCAGCGAAAATATTTGCTCCTTTTGTGGCAGATTTGAGCCCAATATCTAGTATAATGCCATTTATACCTTCTTTTTTGATCTTGTATCCACAGAGCAGTCCTGTCA
Source organism: Methanomicrobia archaeon (assembly GCA_023133315.1). Lineage (GTDB taxonomy): Archaea > Methanobacteriota_B > Thermococci > Methanofastidiosales > B48-G16 > B48-G16. The sequence continues at coordinate 8,450 of JAGLWR010000038.1, forward strand.
AATAAGCAGAAGTACAGTTTCCGCAGTGACCTTTATAACCGAGTTTCTCAAGTTCTTTGGAGTGTGCAGAAACTAACGTTTTATCCCCGTTTTTTTCTGATCGCACTACCTGAACACTTATATGGTTCAAAGATGGTCTGATTACCATTCTATTTTTTCCTGACATTACTAATTTATATCTCTGATTATAGTCTGTTATTCCCATCCTTCTTCTTTTGAAAGCTAATTTTTTCATTTGATCACCGTTTTGTATATTCATGCTCAGTTATATAGGATTCCATATATGCCACGCTTCTAAATGCTCCGCTTCCCGCCATTTTATAAAGCTTTCGATAACTCTTAGGCTCAAGTTTGTTTTTTTCTCTTAAATCTCTAAGTTTTCTTCTTAAGGGCCTTACTCTATTTATCCATGCTCTTTTTTTACTCATTCTCGCTGTTTTCTTTCCTTTTCTACTTCCATGACCTTTTCTTCTTCCTAATTTCTTTTTTTTGTGAAGAGTTCTTGCCCTGCCCTTGCTTATGGATACCTCCGGTCTCTTTTTTATTACACCGTCTCTTACCAGCTTTTTAACATCTCCTCTGGTTATCGCCATGCTCACTTTATCCTTTTCTTCCGGATTTATCCAGATCCTGTGTATTCCGCATCCAAGAACCTCGGCTGCAATTCTCTTTTGTACCTTTACATTCATAAGAATCACTCCTGAAGCACAATTCCCAGCTCTTCAGCTTTCTGCTCTATTTTTTCTCTATCGTCATCACTCAATTTTTTGGAAATGATAAAATTTTGAGTATAATCCTTAATTTGTATATTATTTGTCATATCTTCCTCATTACTTACTTTAATAAACTTTATTTTCGGATTCAAAACTTTCAAATTTTTTCCTAATGCCCCCTTAAGAATCTCAATCTTTTTTCTTGTTCCTACATTTCCTATTCTTACAGCAACATCTTTGAGATTTTCCAGATCCTTTACATTGTGAACGAGCACTTCTGGAACTCCGCAGGGATGGTATCCTCTTACAAGTTTTGGATTTCTATAGCCGATATTTACCACTGGAGGATTTCCTTTAAGTTTCCTTCTCATCTTTGAAGAATGCCCCCGCGGCTTTCTCCACTTTGGGTTATTTTTGAACTTTATAACCTTCCATGTTTCCTGCCTTAAAAACGTTGGTTTTTTTCTATTTTTTTC
>JAGLWR010000039.1 GCA_023133315.1 Methanomicrobia archaeon
ACAGTATTCCTATAAATTCCAATATTGATATTCTCCGTAAGCGTTCTGTATTTCTCCTCGCTCTCCCGCAGCGACTTCTCCGCATTTTTACGTTCTGTGATATCCAAAATCTGAGCTACCGTCCATAGTCTCCCTGTCGAATCTTTAATCACAGTAGAACTGATTTCTACTCGTCTTTTCTTACCCTCTTTTCGTACGGCGTTAAATTCGTACCGAGGAGGAACTTTCTCTCCCCTCTGCCTGCGGATGTAGCGATCTGCAACGAGTAGCTTACCTTCTTCGTCAAGAAATTCTCGAAAATCATGACCTATGATCTCCTCACGAGGATACTGTAAGATTCGACATAATTCATCGTTTACATAGGTGAATTTATAGTCTTCACCCACAATAAGAATCCCGGCGTGAGAGTTTTCTACTATGGAACGGAATTTTTCCTCACTTTCCCGCAGTGCTTCCTCCACTCGCTTGCGTTCAGTCTCTAATTTCTTCAGTTTAGCAACTCGCTGACGCAATTCTTTTATAACCTGATCTTTTGATTTATTACTCTCTTCCATATTTCACCTCTAAGTTGGGTGAGGATGCTTGTGCTATATTCTCACTAGTCGACATAAATCTTATATTTATTATTATATCTATATTTTCTTTGTTTATAAAATTTTTCTTTTTTCGATCAGAATTTCGTTTAATTTGTACATTTATTGGAACTTCAAGATTAGAGAGCAAAAAGACTTCCGATTATAAAAATAACATTAAAAAAACTTGAGACTTTCAAAGAAAAAGAAATTGAGACTATTTTTTACTTCTCAATTTTCATACATTGGTAGTAATAGATAGTAAATTAATTCTTAGAATTAAGAATGAAGTTAAAATTAAAAAAAAACAATTTATAATTTATCTAGTATTTCATTTATCCAGATCTCAGCTATCTGTTTTTGATTATCAAAATTGTCTTTGTCTTTTTCAGATAGATACCCTTTAAAAACTTTCTGAGTTATAGGTTTATAAGGTAGTTTTTCAAGAATCTGGCCCATATACTTTTCACGCTTTTTCATTTTGCTACATACAATAAATGTCGCAAGTGGTTTATTTTCCAGTGATTTTTGATTTTGTTCCAAAAATTTTAATAATCCTGGATAAACAGAACCCCCCCATTTTAATGGAGTTCCATAAACAGCACCCCCTATAATAAAAGCATCTTGGTTAAAATCAGTAAATTCATTGTATTTTTTAGCTTCAACTGCAATCTCTTGTTTTTCAAGAGATGATTTAAACCATTTAATTAAAGCTTCAGTAGCTTTCTTTCGTTTAGTACCATAAATAATTCCAACTTTCATAATAAAAACCTTCTATTTCTATTCATTATTTTATTATATATACCTATATTCTTCCTTGTTTATAAAATTTTCTTTTTTCCGATCAGAATTTCGTTAAACATGGTTCACTTCTCGTTCCAATATACAGAGTAATCAACGATATATGCTGGTACTCTTTTTCATCGTGGGAAGTTCGTAGCTTCTGATAGTTTCTTTGTCTATCGAGGGTGTAATTTCTTCAAGTGCTTTTTTGAAGTGAGACATGCTGACTTCCTTAATATTCTCATTCTCTCTCAATGCAATCATTGCAGCTTCTCTCACCAATCCTTCGAGGTCTGCTCCAGAGAAGTCCTCTGTTTTCTCTGCAAGATATTTCAGGTCAACGTCTTTCGCAAGGGGCATGGTTTTTGTGTGTCTCTTCAATATCTCAAGTTTTTCTTTCTTGTCAGGAGCAGGGACCAGTATCTTTCTGTCAAATCTTCCGGGTCTCAACAATCCGGGATCTATAATGTCAGGTCTGTTTGTGGCTCCTATAACGATTACGTTACTCAACTCTTCCAGTCCGTCCATCTCCGTGAGAAGCTGATCAACGACTCGTTCACCCACTCTGCTTCCTATCTCCTCGCCGCGGGGAGCTGCTATGGAATCTATCTCATCAAAAAATACTATGCTCGGAGAAACCTGTCTCGCTTTTCTGAATATTTTCCTTACAGCCTTTTCACTCTCTCCCACCCACTTGGAGAGAATCTCGGGTCCTTTGATGGAAATAAAGTTTGCTTCGCTTTCACAGGCCACAGCTTTTGCCAGGAGCGTCTTCCCACAGCCGGGAGGACCGTATAAAAATATTCCTTTTGGGGGTCTTATTCCCATTTTTTTAAATCGCTCAGGATATTTCAAAGGCCATTCGACACTTTCTCTCAGTTCCTCTTTTACCTTTTGTAGTCCTCCTATATCATCCCATTTTACATTCGGCGTCTGTACAAAAACTTCCCTCATAGCAGAAGGTTCGACTACCTTTAAAGATTCCTCAAAATCCTTTTTCGTGACTCTTATTTTTTCGAGTACTTCGGGAGGTATTCTTTCCTCTTCCAGGTTTATTTCCGGAAGAATTCTTCTCAACGAGTTCATTGCAGCCTCTTTGCAGAGGGCCTCGAGATCTGCTCCAACAAATCCGTACGTGATACCTGCGAGATAATCAAGATTCACATTTTCCAGCGGCATTCCTCTCGTGTGGATCTGAAGAATCTCCTTTCTTCCGTTTTTAGTAGCTACGCCTATCTCTATCTCTCTATCAAATCTCCCGGGCCTTCTCAAAGCTGGTTCAAGTGCTTCCGGCCTGTTTGTAGCCGCTATAACTATTACCTTACCTCTCGCCTGTAATCCATCCATCAATGCAAGAAGCTGTGCTACGACTCTTCTCTCAACTTCTCCGGTAACTTCTTCCCTTTTGGGGGCTATGGCGTCTATTTCATCTATAAAGATGATAGAAGGTGCATTTTTTTCAGCGTCACTGAAAATTTTTCTTAAATTTTCTTCACTCTGCCCATAGAATTTCGACATTATCTCGGGGCCGTTTATAGATATGAAATGAGCATTACTCTCGCTTGCTACGGCTTTTGCAATGAGAGTTTTTCCGGTACCGGGAGGCCCGTAGAGAAGTACACCTTTCGGCGGCTCTATCCCAAGCCTATCAAAGAGCTCTGGATGTTTCAAAGGAAGCTCGATCATTTCTCTCACTTTTTGTATCTCCTTTTTAAGACCTCCTATATCTTCGTACGTTACCGTCGGCATCTCCGTTTCTTTGATCTCAGCAGCTTCGGGAAGAACCTCCACCTTTGTAAAATTCGTCATCTGGACTATCCCGGAAGGAGACGTATTTACGACTACAAATCTGATCTCACCGAGACCGAAAGGTGATCCCGAGATAACATCGAAGAGGTCACTAAAAATCGATTCGGCAAAAGGATCTTTTCTCTGGGAAACAAGACTTATCACGTCTCCCTTTTTCAGAACTCTGCCTCTGAGGTTTCTTGAAACCACATTCCCAGAGATCATTATCCTCATACCTCTCTGCGTCGGTGCCAATGCAACATTTTTTGCAGGCTTAACATCTGCCTTTTTGATCTTTACAAACTCACCCATAGTTGTTTTAGCATTTTTTCTTATGAGTCCATCCATCCTAATTATGTCCAAGCCCGTATCATCAGGATATGCGTCTATGACTATGGCAGCAGTCCCCCTGTTTCCTGTTATCTCTACAACATCCCCTTGAACTGCATTCATCTTTCTCTGAAACTTCTTATCTATTCTGACGATACCTCTGCCGACATCTTCCTGTCGCGCACCTGCAACTTTTAACTGAATTTCCATTAATATACAATCTCCAAAAAAGTTATTTAAACCTTTTCACATACTGGATTTTATGAAACCTCTTATAGTAAAAAATACAGGTGAAAAAATATACCCTACAAAGGTAATTTGCCTGGCAAGAACGTACAGAAAGCACGCAGAAGAGATGAAGAGTGAACTGCCCAGTGAGCCTATACTATTTTTAAAACCTCCTTCAGCCATAATATACAGTTCGGACGATATAGTTATCCCTGAAATTTCTAAAGAGGTGCATTATGAGGGAGAACTGGCTGTAATAATCGGAAAAGGAGGAAAAAATATCTCAGAAGAAAAAGCATACTCCCACATTTTTGGCTATTCTGCATTTTTAGACATAACAGCAAGGGATCTTCAGAGTCATGCAAAGAGTAGGGGGTATCCATGGAGTATATCCAAAGGGTTTGACACCTTTGCACCCCTCTCCGAAGTAGTGAAAAAGGAAGAGATAGAGGATCCTCATAACCTAAATATTAAACTGTGGGTGAATGATCGAATAAAACAGAATTCAAACACAAAATATATGATATTTACGATAGATCAGATTATAGGATATATCTCTAAAATAATGACTCTGGAAAAAGGAGACATAATAGCAACAGGGACTCCCGAAGGCGTGGGAGAGATAAAAAAAGGAGATTGTATAGTCTTAGAGATCGATAAAGTAGGAAGATTGGAAAATTATGTAGTCTGAGAGGGTATCCTCCCTAATCAAATTAGCTTAGGGAAGATGTTTTACATAATGTTGAAAGTAACAAATTGCTCCGACGAAACAATTATTCAATTATCCGCTCCATGCAAAAATTTATATTCACAGAATTGCAAAAATTTTACGATGAGTTTAATTTACAAAGTAAACAAGTTTTTAGACACTCTTAACTATACGTTCAAATTAGATAAATTAGGGAATAAAGAGTACTTTAAAGAGATATACTTCAAAATTTTAAATAATTTATCAGTTCTGGAGAATTTTAAAGAAGAAATGGAGTTCTACGGATTTCCAAATCCATATTATCCTCTAAAAGGTCTTAAAGGGTCTGAACCTTTTTTCAGAAACAGGGCACAGCTCAAAAAACTTACGTACGATAGAAACTCTTATGCTCTTTCCGCCCACAGAATCGCCCTGGGTCATTTAATCGAGTCGATAATGCTTAAAAATGAGAAGCGATACAGAGGAAGAGAAGCTTTGAAGTATTTAAACAAAGGGCTTAAGTTTTACAAAAACGAAAAAGGAGTCTACAGATTTGAGATCCTGGAACGTCTTCCTTTATCTGGCGATTATATGGTAAAATTAAGCAATTTTACTCCAGAACAGAGAAAAAATTACAGAAAAATCCTGACACTCATAGACAGCGAAAGAGGGGGATTGAGTTCTGTCAGCGTTTATATGAAGTATAAATCCGGGAGAACAAAAAAGAATATCTCTTTAAAGGAATACAAAACTTTTGTAGAGGATAAAACAAATATTGAAACTTTCAGAATACATAAAAAAAAGAGAGGATTAATAAAAGATAGGCATATCAGGAAGATTCTCTCAATCTCTTATGCACCTTTCGGTTTAGATACATTTATCTTTGATATGGCAATGTTTTACCTGAAAAAGGGAAAATATGAAAGAGAGAGATATGCGGGAATCTTTCCTACTCTTTCCAATGAGATTCCCAAGAATAAACTCGGGAAATATGAAGAGATAATACTGTTAAAAGAAAAACTAGAAGAAGAGCTACAGAAGTTAGGAAAATTTGAGAAAAGTTTAGTTGTTGGAGGTATAGCATATTATGAAATTACAGGAAATATGGAAGAGACCTTAAAATATTTCAGCATAGACGAAAAAAAACTAAAAAGAAAGTTAGAAGAATTTGAGAGTTTTGGACTCCTCGGCACAAAAAATCTAAAACCTAGAACTCAGGAGTTTCTTAAATATCTGCAAAGGTGATCTTTTGAAGATAATAAAGATTACGAATAAAGAAAAAGTTATCAAAGAGATCGAAAAAGGAGTCGAAGATGAAGTGGTATATCTATCAATAAGACCTTCGATAGATGTAATCGTTGCCTTACTGGAGAATGATCCAAATATAAGGATACTTCTCTGTTCTCCAAGCTTATACGAGCTTACATCTGTAAGAGTAAAAAACGCTTTAAAAAAAGTGGGCATTTCTCTGGAAAAGGGAAGTTTTAAAGTTGGTAGACCAGTGAAATATACTAAAAGAGATATAGAAGAGATATTCACTCTTTACAACTCTGGAGTTTCTGTGAGCAAAATAGCACATGAACTTGGAATACCGAGAAGAACTATTTATTATTATCTCGACAAGGTGAAAAATAATGAATTACAGGTTATATAAAGAAATTTATGAAAATTTAAATAGTACAGAGGATATAGATGCTCTTGTAGAGAAATTTAGAATAGAAAGGGAGGTATTTTTGGCAATACTTTCCCAAAAAATAGTTAGAAATGTGAAAAAGAATTATTACAAGTTGGAAAGAAAAAAGGAGATCCTGAGAGCGCGATGGAAAGATGGGGAGAGTATTACAGAGATCTCAGAGGAATATAATTTTTCTCCTGTGTTAACAGCTTCATTCATATTTCAGGATACGTTCTCACGTAAAAAATTTAAAGAATACCTGAAAAATCCAGAATTAATTGAGGAAAAAAGAATAAAAAAAGAAATAAAGGAGATAATAGAAGAGGATATAGTTTATTCTCCGAAATATATTGATCTGCAAAGGGAGAATGGAATCCGATGTGAAGAAGAGATAAGAAGCTGGCTGCTCGAGAGAGATATCAGATTCATAACAGAAAAAGATGCACGATATGAAAATTTCAGAAAAACCCCAGATTTTCTTCTTATGTCACCGTTCTCTGTTGGAGGATTTGAAGTAAGATGGATAGAGAGCAAGGCAGGGTTTGGGGATCTGATCCAGTTCAAACAGGATTTTAGAGGTCAGCTCCGCCCCTATGTTAAGCTCTTCGGATCAGGGATCATCGTTTACTGGGTCGGACACCTCGAGAGACTGAATGGATTTTCTAACAGGATCATAGTCATCTCTAAAAAATTTTTCAACGATGGGGAACAGGAAAAAATATAAATACACCAAACGTGTTGATAAAATATGAAAAAGATTATACTGGTAGTACTTCTTGTACTTCTTATACCAACGATAGCATCATCTAAGACTGTTTACGTTGTAAAGGTAGAGGGTGAGATAGGGTTAGCGACCCAACAGATAGTTAGTAAAGCTGTAGAAAGAGCGAATACAGACGGAGTTGCTTTGATCATAGAGATGGATACTCCCGGCGGCAGAGGAGACGCCATGATGGAGATAATCAAGACAATAGATTCATCAGAAGTTCCAATAATCGTTTTTGTAAGCCCAAAAGGTGCTATCGCTGCTTCTGCGGGTACGTACATAGCAATGGCTTCTAATTTAATAGCAATGGCGCCAAGTACCTCTATCGGCGCGTGCGAACCTATACTCGGTTACGATCCGACAACTGGACAGATCATAGAGGCACCTGAAAAAACAATTAATTTTTACTCAAGTTACATGAGATCTCTGGCAGAAAGTCACGAGAGAGATCCAGATGAAGCCGAGAAATTTGTGACGGAAAACTTGAGCCTTACCCCAAAATCTGCCCTCGAAAAGGGGATGATAGAGCTTCAAGCAGATAATCTTTACGATCTTATAGAAAAAGCTGACGGAATGAAGTTAAAAGGTATGGAAGGAAGACTGGATCTTAAAGAGGTGGATATAAAAATTCTTGAGATATCGTTTAAAGATAAATTTATAATAACGCTCACAAATCCTAACCTTGCTTATTTCCTGATTACTATAGGAATCCTAGGATTATTTTTGGGATTTACGACCCCAGGGTGGCACGTTCCAGAAACAATAGGTGCCGTCTGTCTTGTACTCGGGATAATTGCACAGGGTTATATAGGATTCAATTTAGGAGGTTTCCTCTTGATAGGATTGGGGATATTGTTTTTTGTTATAGAGCTTCTTACTCCAACATTCGGTTTATTTACTATTGCAGGGATAGCATCCTTCTTTTTTGGGTCGATGTTTTTATTTTCAGGTACAGGTGATATAAAAGATATAAAGTGGGTAATAAGCAGGGAATTTTATGTTCAGTTTAGGTATCTTATCCTGATAACAATCGCATGCGTGGCGATATTTTTTGTTTTTGGAATTTCAAAGGCTATAAAACTCAGAAAAACAAAACCAACTACCGGCAGAGAAGAGATGCTCGGTGCAATAGGTACCACTGACACTAAAATCGATCCGGAGGGACAGATACTGGTGAGGGGCGAAAGGTGGAATGTTTACAGTGATAAAAAAATTAAGAAAGGTGAGAAAGTAGAGGTTATAGATGTGGACGGACTCACTTTAAAGGTAAAAAAACATGAAAGGAGGTGAAAAAAAATGTTTGGATTAGATTTTATGCAGATAGCAAGCGTATTCGTTGTACTCATCATTCTGATGATACTAAGCTCTGCAATAAAGATCGTCAAAGAGTTCGAAAGAGGTGTTATTCTAAGACTTGGAAGGTTAAAAGGCGCAAAGGGACCCGGAATATTCTTCATAATTCCGGTAATAGACAGAATGTACAAAATAGACCTGAGAACTAGGGTACTTGATGTTCCTGTTCAGGAGGTAATGACGAGGGATAACGTACCTGTACGAGTAAATGCTGTAGTATACCTGAGGGTGATGGATGCTTCTAAATCGATAGTTCAGGTACAAAACTTTATTAACGCGACATCGCAGAATTCGCAAACTACACTGAGAAGCGTGATCGGACAGGCGAGTTTAGACGAACTTTTAAGTGAAAGAGATAAGTTGAACAGGGCTCTTCAGAAGATAATAGACGAGGCTACCGATCCATGGGGAGTCAAAGTTTCTGCCGTGGAGATAAAAGACGTGGAGTTACCGTCTACGATGAAGAGAGCGATGGCTGCGCAGGCAGAAGCTGAAAGAGATAGAAGAGCAAAGATCATAAATGCACAGGGAGAACTCCAGGCCGCAGAGAAGCTTACGGAAGCAGCTAAACTCATGGCAACTGAGCCGATGACAATACAATTGAGAATGTTGCAGACGATATCAGAGGTATCTACTGAAAATGCTACGACTGTAATACTGCCGTTCCCAATAGAGTTCCTAAAGCTCCTTGAACGGAAGAAAAAAGAATAATTTTCTTTTTTTTATTTTTCGTAACCTTTTTCTTTAAATAATAGCATATAAGAATTATGGATATCAGAGAAGCAAATCCAGAGGATATAAAAAAAGTTTTTGAGATAGAGTTCTCTTCGTTTAATTCTCCTTACGATCCTCTTATCCTTAATTATCTGTACGAAACCCACAAAAAAACATTTCTTGTAGCTTATGAGAATGATGTAATCGGATACATTGTGGGCATTATAGATTGTTCAGAAGGACACATAATCTCTCTGGCCACAGACAAGAGTTTTAGAAGAAAAAAAGTGGGAACTCTTCTCGTAGAGAATCTTCTTAAAATATTCAAGGAAAATGGTGTTAAAAAGGTTAAATTAGAGGTAAGAAAACGCAACACGACGGCACAAAACCTCTATGAAAAACTGGGATTTTTCAAGGCGAAAGAGTTACCAAGATATTACGAGAATGGAGAAGACGGAATTTTGATGATGAAACATCTTGAAGGGAAGGTTTAAAAATTTCTTTTTCCTATATGATTTATGATATGTATTGTAGGCATGCCAGGGAGC
>JAGLWR010000004.1 GCA_023133315.1 Methanomicrobia archaeon
AAAGGCGCTAGGTTGAGGGCCTAGTTCTGTAGGGATCCGCGGGTTCAAATCCCGTCCCCCGCACTAACCCCTTTCTTTTAAAAAAAGAAAGTGTTTGATCCCAAAGAAAAAATGATTATTTAAAAGGAAATGTATAGAGAAAAAGTCTTATTTTCATTTAAAAATCGATTTTATTCGGAAGAAAACTATATTTTATTTTCAAAAGGAAAAAGCTGCACCAAAAAAGAAACAAAAATAATTATTTTCTTTAAAAAAAGAAAGAGGGTGAAACACATGGATGTCAGCTCTGCTGACATCAACCTGTATTAGAGAAACAGAACTAACTTGTTAGTTCTGTAGAATAGAATTTTCTTCATTCTACTTAGTGTTTCTTCAAGAAACCTGTTCTAGAAAAAAATTAAAAAATATTAGAGTTTTAGCCGTATCTCCCAAGTAGTTGTAGATCCATCGCTGTATTCATTTGTCAGTATGAACGTTTTGGGCAGATACATGCCAGTCTCAAAATTGAGCCATAATCGGAATCCTTCGTCTGGCTTAAAAACCTGTTCAATGACGCTGAGCTGTTCCTCTGTGCCTGTGAGAATGAACGATACATCAACTCGACAATTGTGAGACTTGTCACTGGAATCGATTACTTTCATCACCTTTGGCTTCCACAATATCTCATCTTTCGTTAAATTCTGAATAAATACTTCGACAAAGTATCCTCCGGGCTGCCATCCACGATACGACTTAGTTACTGTCCATACTACTACGTACAATTTCCCATCATCCAACGGCTCGTCCATTCCTCCTTTTAACGTGATGTGTTTAGATGCTGGCGTGGTTGGTGGAGGGGTAGTTGTTGGAGTTGGAGTGGTAGTTGGTGGAGGTGATGTCGTTGGAACTGGTGTGGTAGTTGGTGGCACTGTGGTGGTAGGTGCCGGTGTCGTCGATCTCGGTGTCTGGGCAGCACTTTTAGCCTTCTCAGATAACTCCATCTCTTTATCTGGAATTTTTTCGGCTATTTTCTCAGCCATCTCGATTATATCATCCCATGATACATCCCATGAGCCTACGACACGTACAAAGATATTCTGTTTTATGAAACTAAGTGCACGGTAGGTATACCATTTTTCTCCAGCTTTTCCTTTAAATTGGTACGCAAACGTACCGTCGCCTATCTCGGGGGAAGAGACAAGTTCGAAATCTTTTTCATCTGGAGATTCACTTACCCGTGCTCCGTGATATCCCTTTGAATAGTTAAACGCATCCTGTATACTCGATAGCGTGTGGAAGTCGCATCCAATAACAACTATTCTAGACGCTTTGGAGTCTTCTATGTATACTCTCTTGTATCCTCCTTGCCAGCCGCGTTCAATCGCCCAATCCTTTATGTCGTTTTTACTCAGGTAATATTCTTTATCGAGTGAGTAATTTCCAGGCATTTCATATGACTCCAGCACGAAATCTTTTGGATCCACTTTCACCGTCTTAGAAGATGGTGTCGTCGTTGTAGTACCTCCGTTATCTGAGATACAACATGTTAACAAAAGTACACAAAACACAATACCAAAAAGGAATTTTTTGTTCATAGTGTTAATTACTTAAATTCAATATTTATATCTTTCCGTATTAAACGAGGGTACAGTTGCAGTAAATGGTATTGTTGTAGTTAAGTGGGCACGTCCTCAGATAGTTCCATTGGTGCGTCTGGAATTTTGTTGGCGACTCTATTTCCGATATCGAATATATCGTCCCACGACATGGGTTGGGATCCCCAGACCTTTACCAGAACGTTTTGTTTTATGAAATAAAGCCAATGTGTGGTGTACCACTTTTCTCCACTTTTGTACTGATACTGGAACGCAAACGTACCATCGCCTATAGAGGGTGAAGAGACAATTGAGAAATCTCTTCGCGTCGAAGACTCTTTCACACGTGCTTCCTGGTATCCCTTCACGTAGTTAAACAGATCTTGTATACGGTCTGGTGGATAAAGCGAGCACGTAACCTCAGTATTCATGTCTGATTTATATTGCCTCCAGTATGCAGCCAGCCAGCCGTGTTCGATCTCGTAATCCGCTCTGTCCTCTTCTTTCAAATATTTCTCATCGCCGATGGTAAATCCGTACAGCATTTCGTTCAGATCTAAAACTAAGTCCTTTGGATCTATTTTTACCGTCTTAGAAGATGGTGTCGTCGTTGTAGTATCTCCGTTATCTGAGATACAACACGTTAATAAAAGCACACAAATTACTATACCAAAAAGGAATTTTCTTTTCATACTGCTAATTAATTAATTCTAATATTTATACTTTTCTGTATAGGAAAGATTTTTAAATATAAAAAAATAGTTATGTTATGTATAGGGGCATGATCCATATGAGATTTAGGGAAGGAGTAAGATGATGGATATTTTTGATCTATCCTATACATTGGCTTATATAGTCGTGTCCATCCTTATGGCAGTTCTTATCTTTAAGTTTAGGAATGAAAAAACTGCAAAAATAACTACGGCCAAAATGTTTCTAAACAGTAAAACTGTTAGAGTATCTTTTATACTGATTTTAATCGGGATCTATTTTTCTATCCTCGGGGCTATACTCTGGTCTTTTGAGATGGAATTGCAAGCAAATCTTCTTTATGTTTCCGGGGGAGTAGTTATTGCCATAGGTCTTCTTGCCCTGATAATACCGCTGAGAAAATAATTGCGTGTTCTTATAACAAAAGACTTATATTTCGTTTTTTAAGCATAATTGAGAAATTAAGAGAAGTTCTGATGCATGTATATTATTTCTTCTTCCTTTTTATGGCACTGAAAATGTTTATAATTATGAATAGTATAAATATTCCAGCAGAAACAAATATTGAAGGCCCTATACCCTTTATGTAATCCCAGAATAAATTTAAAAGTACAAGAACAACAAAAATGGCCAAAACTATCCAAAATAACGGAGAGACTGCTGACTCAGATTTTACCGTTTCGTACATGTCCTTCTTTTTCTTTGGAACTTCACGTTTTCCATACTCGAATATGCTCTCTTTTTTCTCCATTGATTATATTAACAAACTGCAGTATTTAACGTTTTCTGTTGTGGAAAATAAAATAAAAAATTAATCTCCCCAGAGACCTATATTCTTCAAAAACTCTTTGTCATAAGACCTGCTCATCATCATGTCCTTATGCTGGTACAGTTCTCTTTCTAAATGATCTAACGTCAGATAAAAGGCATCTTGGGGACCTAGCCCATTATCCGTGGCTACAAAAAACCCTCCTTCTGTGCCCATTCTGATCCTGCAGTTATAAACCCTTTTTCCCTGAGGAGTTTCTTTAAGTTTTTTGAAATATATAAAAACATCACCACTTTTCAATATCTTGGCATATTTCTGGAGTATTCTCTCCAAATCCTTGAGCATCTCTTCTCTTTCAAAGATCATTCCTATCCCGGAAAATGTTATATAAAATCCCTTCCCCTCTTTGGGTATTGATATTTGCTCTAAAAGATCTTTTCCGGTAACAATGCCCATAATATTTTTGCCATCAGTTATGATCAGGTATGTTACTCCCCCGGATATCATTTTCTCTATTCCTTCTCTTATTTTAGCTTTATCGTTTATTGTTTCTGCAGTTGTACTCATTATTTTTCTAGCAGGAGTATTCAAACGAGATCTTTTTTCTCCTATATATGTGCCTGCTTCTACCGACTCTAAAGGAGCTGTTACCTCCCTTAAAACATCGAACATCTTTACGATGCCTATAAGTTTTCTCCTATCATCTACCACGGGGAGATGGGATATATCATACTCATGAAATGTGTTTATTATCTTGGCTAATACATCATCTTCGTGTATTACTATAACATCTCTCGTCATTAATTCACTTATTCTCTTTTCACCAAGCTCTTTTTCTATTACTCTTTTTAAAATTACATCCTGATCTACAATCCCCACCATATTTTCTTTATCAAAAACAGGGAGGTTCTTTATGTTGTTTTCTATCATAAGTTTTGCCATCTTTACCAAATTCGTGTCCAAGGAGATTTTTGGTACTGAATAAACAAATTTTTTTATTTTTGTTTTTGGATCTATTCTTGGCTTAATTACCTTTCTATCAAGAAGAACACCCTTAAATTCTTTATCTTTAAACACGTAAAGAACTTTCCTCTTTTTAAATTTCTTTATAACATCGCCTATACTCGCATTGTAATCAACTTTCTCAAAATTCTTGGATACTATCTCCTTTGCTTTTATATTTTCCATTGTTTCACCCCAAAGAAAAAAAGAAAGGGAAAACAAAAATTCTTTTAAGAACTTATGTTTCTATTTATTCAATTTTGATTTTTTTCTTTGAAACTTCTTCAGATATTTTTGGAAGTATTATTTCCAAGACCCCATTGTTATATTTCGCCTTTATCTTGTCAGGATCTACTTTTGTGGGCAAAGGTACTGTTCTGTAGTATCCTGCATAACCTCTTTCCTGGTAAAAGTACCCTTCCTTTTCTTCTGTTACTACTTTCTTTTTTGAAGCTTTTATAGTTAACGTATTCTCATTGAGATCTATCTCAATGTCCCCTTTGCTGATACCTGGAAGTTCCGCCTGTACCAAGAGTTCTTTGCCTTTGTCTATAACATCTAATAACGGTTCCCTGTAATTAAATGGCTTTATTCGTTTTGAGGGGAGAGAAGGTCTTGTATAGATACTGCTAAACATCCTGTCCATCTCCTCCTGTATTCTTCTTATCTCATCAAATATATCCATATCAATCACCTCTTTGTTTTTTTTCATAACTATATTGTTATTGTCTATTTAAAAATCTTTCGGTCTATTGTTTTATAAAATTAACTAAAAGTTATAGTTAATAACTAAAAGATCTACCGAAAGCTTTTTAAAGAAAGATATAATATATATTGGTGTGATCATCATGCCCAGATTTAAGATTGTAATAAAGGATGAAGAACTTCCTTTCGAGAGAAATGTGGACAAATACGTAGAGTTTTTGTGTAATGTCCTCGGGTTATCCACGGGGAGAGATACAGACGATACGACATGCAAGGTCTTCAAAAAAATAGTGATACATTCCAGTAGAGAAGGTGTTACAACTACAAAAGAAATCTGTGAGGAGATAAACATGAGCAGAGGTGCTGTAGTAAACCAAATAAATAAGATGATAGAGGCTGGAATGCTTAGAAAGGAAGGAAATTACTATGTTTTAAGAAGGAGAAACTTGATCAGAACGATGTGGGAAATAAGAGAGGATATTTTGAGAATGTTCGAAAAGATAGAGGAAATAGCAGAAGAGTTAGATGAAGAGATAGGATTACCAAAAGAGAGGAGATGATTTTATGAAAATAAAAGTCAAAGATACTTATAAGTCAGATTATGGTAGAGGGATAGTAAGAATAAGTACCAATGTTTTTGAAGAACTTAAATTGAATCCGGGAGATGTAGTACTCATAGAAGGAAAAAAGAAAGCAGTGGGACTGGCCTGGATGTCAGATGAAGAAGAAGGAATAGCAAGAATGGACGGGATCCTGAGGCATAATGCGGGTGTAAGCATAGACGACACTGTAGAAATCAATAAAGTAGACAACACTCCTGCAAAAGAGTTGAAACTTGCTCCAAATCAGGAGATCAGGTTTGGCCAGGGTTTTGTGGCATACGTACACGATAGAATCTTGAATATGCCTTTTCTTAATGGAAACGTTGTCGTGATAGAGATAATGGGAAACGCGCTTCCACTTACTGTCACAAATGTAAAACCAAAAGGGATCGTGAGAGTCGTTCCGGAAACAAAGATAATCGTCTCAGAAAAACCGCAGCCTGTAAGCGAGGGCTATACGGCTGTAAGTTATGAAGATATCGGGGGTTTGAAGGACGAGATAGAGAGAGTCAGGGAAACAATTGAAGTGCCCATGAAACATCCAGAAGTTTTCAAGAAGCTGGGGATAACTCCTCCAAAAGGTGTTTTACTCTATGGTCCCCCCGGTACTGGAAAAACACTTCTTGCAAAAGCAGTGGCAAATGAAACAGACTCCAACTTTGCCGTCATCAATGGGCCTGAATTGATGTCCAAGTACTACGGCCAGAGCGAAGAAAATCTGAGAAGAGTTTTTGAAGAAGCAAAACAGAACGCCCCGAGTATAGTTTTTATAGATGAGATAGATAGTTTGGCTCCCAAGAGAGGAGAAGTGACAGGAGACGTGGAGAAGAGGATAGTTTCACAGCTGCTGACGCTCATGGATGGACTGGATCCCAGAGGAGATGTTGTTGTCATCGCAGCAACAAACAGGCCTGAGGACATAGACGAAGCATTGAGAAGACCTGGAAGGTTTGACAGAGAAATAGAGATAAGGATGCCTGATAAAAATGGTAGAAAAGAGATTCTTCAGATCCATACGAGAAGTATGCCGCTGGAAAACGTAGATCTCGATCATAACGCGGATATAACTCACGGATACTCGGGCGCAGACCTTGCAGCTTTATGCAGGGAGGCGGGAATGACTGCATTGAGAAGGATAGTTCCAGATCTGAAGAAAAGCGATGAGATTCTCTCTAAGGAAGTTATAGAAAATCTCAAAATAACGGATGAAGACTTTTACAACGCATACAAGAGAGTAGAGCCCTCTGCAATGAGAGAAGTTCTCATAGAAGTTCCGAAGGTAAAATGGGCTGACATAGGTGGACTGGATGATGTGGAACAGGAACTTAAAGAAACAGTAGAGTGGCCTTTGACATTCCCAGAGCTTTTTGAAGATGCGGGTATAGAACCGTTAAGAGGGATACTCCTTTATGGTCCCCCGGGATGCGGAAAAACGCTCTTGGCAAAAGCCATTGCAAATGAAAGCAATGCAAATTTCATATCTGTCAAAGGACCTGAACTACTTTCAAAATGGGTAGGTGAAAGTGAGAAAGGAGTGAGAAAGGTATTCTCAAGGGCGAGACAGGCAGCCCCGTCCATTATCTTCTTTGATGAGATAGACAGTCTCGCAGGGGTGAGAGGCTCAGATACGTCACGAGTTACGGAAAGAGTTGTGGCGCAGATTCTTTCAGAATTGGACGGTATATCCTCACTAAAAGATGTAATAGTTGTAGGAGCAACAAATAGACCTGATTTAATAGACAAAGCCTTATTAAGACCGGGAAGATTTGAAAGAATGATATTTATACCAATGCCAAGTAAAGAAACCAGAAAAGAAATTTTTAAAGTGCATACGAAAAAAATGAAACTAAAAGACGTCGATATTGGTCTATTAGTGGAGAAAACATCAGAATATTCCGGAGCTGATATCACAGCATTATGCAGGGAAGCGGGAATGAATGAGTTGAGAAGAGCTGTCAAAGAAGGTAAGAAAAAGATAGAGGGGATCACAATGGAAGATTTCACATCTGCATTAAAGAAAGTCAAGCCCTCTGTCGACGAAGAGCAGAGAAAGCAATGGGAAGATATGAAAGAGGGGTTTTCAAGGTACAGCATTTACGGATGATTTTTTATTTTTTATAAAATAAACTCATAGCCAATTAACTCTTGTTACCCTCTTTATTTTCTTTATCATATTTATTGAAAAGCGTCAAAATCTCCCGTCAAGCATCCTCATATCATCATCGGGATACAGATAACTATCTCAGTTCCTTTTTCTGCACCCCTTATCTCGAATGTTCCATTGAATTTATCAAGGATCTTCTTCACAAGACACAATCCCATCCCTGTTCTTTTTGACATAGTTTCGAGATTCTTGAGGATGTCTTTCTTTTTATTTTCTGGAATTCCAATGCCTCTGTCACGTATATGTATATTGCAGATTCCTTTTTTTTCTTCTGTTTTTATGTCGATAATAACAGGATCCTGAAGTGTGAACTCCACAGCGTTCTCAAGAATATTGAAGAAGACTTTATCCAGAAAATCGTTAGCGTTAACATGATACTTTTTGTCGATATTAAGATTTACCTGTATTTCTCTATCAACGTACGCTTTTATTTTTTCTACAGATCGCCCTATTGATTCATTGAGATCGAATTTTTCCAGTTTTGTCTCTTTTATTTTTTTCAATGTCTTTATGTTATCTGCAAGTCTGGCAGATTTCATTATGGATTTTTTTATATTATTTATGTTTTTCTTTCTTGTTTTCTCATCTTTTGCATTTTTAAGGAGGTAGAGATATCCTAAAGTAATCTGATCGATGTTGCTTACGTCGTGTGCCAGGACATCTGCGTAGAACTCTGCTTCTTTTCTCGCTTGTTCTCTCTGTTCTTCGAAGTGTTTACGCTCGGTGATATCGGTGAAGACGGCCAAGGTACCAGCGAAGCGACCTTCCTCAAGACGGGGGCTACCGCTGACCAAGATGAACAGCTGCCTGCCGTCCTTGCGCACCAGTTCCAACTCATAATGATCGGTCTCGCCGCGTGCACGCCGTTCATCGGCGGCTTGGACGATTAACTGCTGGTCAGGTGGGACTATGACCGTCCAGTGCTGGCCTAACAGTTCTGAGGGGGAGTAGCCCAGTAGATCCGCCGCAGCTGGATTGACGAAGATAAAGTATCCCTCAGCATTTTCCACGACGATGCCCTCGGCCATGCTCTGAATGATACCTTCGTTGAACTCTTTCAGCTGCCTGATCTCCTCCTCTACTTTTTTTCTTTCTGTAACATCCCTTGCTGTGATCTGTATCCCCACAACTTCTCCATTTTCATATATCGGAGCTGAACCTTCTGCCATTTCCAGAATCTTTATATCTCCATCCTTAGTTTTAATCTTGATCTCCATGGCAGGTACAGGTTTTCCTTCAAACTCCTGTTTTAACGCATCAAACAGAGTGGGCGCGTACTCTTCCAATACTATTTCTGAAAACGGCACACCGATAATCTCTTCCATTGGGTATCCTATTGTTTCTACTGCTTTTTTGTTAGCAAACTGGAATTTACCGTTTTTATCGACTACCACAGTTATATCATTGATATGATCAATCAAAAATTTGTATTTTTCTTCAGACTTTTTCAATGCTTCCCTCCCTCGCTTGCGTTCGGTGATATCTTCTATCATACCATCATAATATTTCACTTTTCCTGTTTCGTCTTTTACTGCTATGGCTGTCACTGATCCATAGAATGGTGTTCTATCTTTTTTCTTCAGCTGAAGTTCTTCATCTTTTACAAACCCGTCTTTCAGCATTTTCTGATTGAATCTCTCCCTATCTTCTGGATGTTGATATAGGTTAGAAACATTGACATTTAGAAATTCTTCCTTGCTGCTGTAACCAAACATCCGGATGATGGCAGGATTTGCCTCGATGAATTTACCTTTAGGTCCAACGGTGTTTCTATAAATCCCGACATTGATATTCTCCGTAAGCGTTCTGTATTTTTCTTCCGATTCTTTCAATGCGTTTTCAGCTTTTTTACGCTCAGTAATGTCTCGGAATACAACCATATCCGCTGTTTTTCCTTTGTATTCGATTTTCGCAGCATTCACCTCGTACGGCAACTTTTTTTCGTCTTTCGTGAGCATCTCAATCTCGTACGGTGCAATTTTCATTCCCATCATTCGTTTAGACAGATTCTTAATCAGAATTGCTTTGCTCTTCGCCGTTACTACCTTAGTTTTTAAGAAATTCTTACCCAGCAACTCCTCTTTTTTGAATCCGGTGATTTCTTCTACCCTATCGGTGATTTCTAAGAATTTTCCCTTACCATCTACAATAACCACCGGGTCTATCATACTATCAAACAACGTTTGGAAATGCTTTCTGGATTCCTCTAGTGCCTCCTCCGCTTTCTTTCGTTCTGTGATGTCTTTATATACCGTTATCATTCCAACCTTAGACCCTTCAACAATAATAGTTCCACCTGAGATGGATACAGGGACAAGAGACCCGTCTTTCCTCTTCCTAACAGTAATGCATGAAGCATATCCCCCTTTGATTGATTCTCTATCCAATCTTTTTGCCTCCTCCATCTTATCTTCAGGAATGACAAGATCATTCAAATTTCTTCCTATTATCTCGTCCCGAGAATAACCGAAAAGTTCTTCAAACTTAGGATTGACGCCTATAATGCGTATATTTTCGTCTGTATATACAGTAGCTTCGGGAATTCTTTCAAACAATGTCCTGAGTTTTTCTTCGCTCTTCTGTAGCTCCTCTTCAATCTTTTTTCTTTCTGTGGCGTCGGTACCGATACAGAGGATTCCGACAATACGTCCCTTATCATCACGGATGGGTTTATTAGTCCACAAGACCCAGACCCGCTCCCCATTCTTGCGTATGTTTTCATTCTCATTGATAGCATATTTGTCAGGGTCCCGTTTGAGGTCTTCAATTAGCGCTTCAAGGTCACGTCCAGAGGACTCTATCTTCGGCACGATAGCACCAACCAAATTTCTGCCAATTATTTCATTCTCAGCGTAACCAAAGAAGCTTTGAGCGAATTCATTGAAAAAAGTGATGTTGCCCTCGGTATCTAATCGCATAACGATGCTGTTAGCATTCTGGACAAGCTCCCGATATCTTTCTTCCGATTCTCGTAAAGATTCCTCCGCCCTTTTTAATCCAGTAATATCATTAAAAATAAGAACAGCTCCAGCAAATTTAGAATCTTCAAGTAATGGAACACCTCTCAAAGTGAGATATCCTTTCTTTCCACTGGGGAATGTAAACGATGCCTCTTCAGCTGCCTTTTTTCCTTTTATAAGATCGTTGAAAATTGATGATGATCCAGATTCCTCTATTAACGGGACCTCCCGTACATTCATTCCCATTGCACTCAGTTCTCTTCCAAAAGGCAGCCCCAAAATCCTCCTCATTTCTGGATTTTCATACTCGACTTTCATTTCTTTGTCTATGTTCATTATTCCTACTGGAGAGTTCTCCAAAAGTTTTTCATTGAACTCAGAGAGCGATCTGTATAGCTCCTCTGATTCTTTCAATGATTCCTCCGCCCATTTTTGTTCTCGTACATCTACCATAACGCCCATTGTCCCAATGTACGTTCCTTTCTCAAATAAGGGAGTTGCAGAAACAATCATAGAAATTCTTTCTCCATTATTTGTTAAAAAAATAGTCTCATAGGAAGATTTGCTTCCGTATTGTCTTGTGTTTGTTTCTTTTTGCATATGATCCAGTTCTTCCGGAACAATTATTTCCTTCCAGTGTTTTCCCACAAGACTCTCGTATCCCAGCATCTCATTCATTTTAGGATTTGCATAGGTACAGAATCCTTTTTCATCCTCGACCCAGATTCCTTCATTGAGGGAACTTACAAGTGTCTCATTGAACTCTTTTAAAGATGAGATCTCTCCGAATAATCTTGCATTTTCTATCGCAATAGCTGCTTGAGATGCCAGTGTTTCAAGCAATCTCTGATCTAGTTCTGAAAAAGCATCAAGTTCTTCGCTTTCAGCGTCTATAACACCAATAACTTTATTCCTGATCTTTATAGGTACAGATAACTCTGATTTAGCCTCTTTGGTGCTTAAAAGATATCTTTTATCCTTTCTCACATCTGGAACATTCAATGTTTTCCCTGTTCTCGCAACGTAAGCAGTAATGCCTTTCTCACCGGATAGCGGAATTCTCTCATATATCTTACGTTCTTTCCATCCCATAGATGCTATCGGATGCAACTCATTTGTCTCTTCATCTAATAAAAATAAATCAATATAATCAAAATTCAGAACTTTTTCAGTGGCATCTAAGATAATTTTGGAGATCTGATCTAAATCTAAACTCAAACTCATCTCTTTCGATAGATCGTATATTGCAGAAAGCTTTCTCTCCGTCTCTCTTTGTGGAGTGATGTCTTCATACGTTACAAACTGTTTTCCATCCTTCAG
The DNA here is from genome assembly GCA_023133315.1 of Methanomicrobia archaeon. Taxonomy (GTDB): domain Archaea; phylum Methanobacteriota_B; class Thermococci; order Methanofastidiosales; family B48-G16; genus B48-G16. The sequence continues at coordinate 11,808 of JAGLWR010000004.1, forward strand.
AGTAACGGGTACGAATTGTATTTCCTTTTTTGAGCCGTCCTTACATGTTACCGTAAATATACGTGGCCTTGATTCACCGATTCCTGCTTTTTTAAAATCATTTATCCAGCATGCAAGAACTTCCTTTCTGTACTCTGGATCGGGATATGATTTTTTAAGCCAATCTTTACCTGTAGGAGTATCTTTTAATGTATATCCAAACATTTCTGTAAATTTTGGATTTATATATTCATATACACCCTCTTTACTTATAACACTGATACCAAATGGAGAATTTTTTGCCAGTGATTTGTATTTTTCTTCCGACTCTATCAATTCCCTTGTTCCTTTCTCAATCTCACTTTCTTTTTTCTTTTTATTATTCATTTTATTATCCCTCTTGATCTTTTGTGATCTTGCATGTAATAACAGCATTGTTGATGATATATCATATTTACTGTTGTTTAAGAAGTATATATGGTTTTCTCTTTATTTGATGTAAGTTGCTACAAAGTTTCACTATGTAATCAATACCTATAAAAATTATGCAGATAAATGGTATTGATGAAAGGTTTTATAATCCATCCAACATACGAGATTAGAGGTAACATAGTTTTTGTTAAGTTATACGGCAGGCTGGAGAACGGAGAAAGCTTTTTGTGTTTAAAAGAATACAGACCGTACTTTTTTATCAGGGAGAAGGATCGTTCTGCAATTGAGAACCTCGATTATGAAAAAACAGAATTTGTAAACTTTTCAAAAGAGAAAGTCGTAAAAGTATATACAAACATCCCTTCAGATGTTAAAAGTCTCAGAAGAGAGTTTGAAAGAAATGAAATAGAGTGCTATGAGGCAGATATACGATTTGCTTATAGATTTTTATTTGATCGTGATATATATGCGGTCATAGACATAGAAGGAGAGTACACTAACGGGGGAAGAGTGAACAGAGTCTATAAAAACCCGGAAATAGTACCTTCTGGGGGAGATATAACGCTTAAAGTACTTTCGATGGACATAGAAGTGGATGAAGAAACGGAAGAGGTGGTCTGTGTCAGTTTTTACAATGGAAAAGAATATAAAAGTCTTATAATTAAAAAAGAGATAGAAAAATCAACGTGCTGTTCTAACGAAAAAGAATTGCTCCTGGAACTTAAAAAATATATAATAAAAGAAGATCCGGATATTATTATAGGTTGGAATGTTATAGATTTTGATTTCAAGTATCTTGAAAAGAGGTTTTCAAAGCATAAAATCTCTTTTGATATGGGAAGATCTGAAAGAGGTACGAGATTAAGAACGGAGAGATCATTTATCAGGGCTTCGAGAGTAAATCTCGACGGAAGGATGGTTCTTGACGGAATGTATCTGGTGAGAGATTTTGCTGTAAAACTTGAGGATTATAAACTGGATACAGCTGCTTTCGAAGTTTTGGGAGAAAGAAAAATTGAGATCGAGAAGGATATCCATAAGATCTTTGAACAAAATCCTGAAAAACTCTTGGAGTATAATAAAAAGGACGCCGAACTCGTTTACAATATCCTCAAAGAAAAAAAGCTCATTGAGTTTACAAAAAAACTGGCAGGGATAACGGGGTTACAGTTGGATAGAGTGAAGGGATCTATAGCGTCTTTTGATTCTTTATATTTAAGAAAGGCGAGAAAAAGGGGGGTAGTCTGTCCTTCAGTCGCGGGTGGAGAAAGAAAGCATGTCATTGGCGGTCTTGTCAGAGAACCTTTATATGGAATCTATGATTACGTTCTTCTCTTCGATTTTCGGAGTCTGTATCCATCGATAATGGTAACAATGAATATTGATCCTATGACATTTACAGAAGAAAAAACAAAGATAAAAGCTCCGAATGATGTTTACTTCAAAGATGAGAAGGCCATCCTTCCTGAGATAATCTTAGAACTTATGGAAAAGAGAAAAAAAGTAAAACATATATACGAAGAACAGTACGCCATCAAAATTATCATGAACTCTTTTTTTGGCGTTCTTGGAAATCAGAACTGCAGGTTCTATAACTCAAAGATTGCAAATGCGATAACTGCATTCGGGAGATCTTTTTTGAACCTCACAACAAAAAAAGTTGAAGAAAGAGGATATAAAGTTATCTACGGCGATACGGACTCGATTTTTGTTGTATCAAACGCTAGAAATTATGAAGAAGCAGAAAAAATCGGGAAAGAGATAGAGAAAAATATAAATGAGTTTTATGATTCGTACGTCACAGAGAATTACGGAACGAAAAACTATCTCATACTTGAGTTTGAGAAACTGTACGAAAAGTTTTATCTCCCAAAACATAGACACCTGGAAAAGGGCGCAAAAAAGAGATACGCAGGATTGATCGGGGAAAACGTGGATATAGTGGGATTGGAATATGTCAGGAGAGATTGGACAGATTTAGCCAAAGAGTTTCAGTACAACCTATTAAAAAAAGTATTTTTGAGTGAAGATTACGAAACATACATAAAAGAAGTGGCAAAAGATCTAAAATCCGGCAACCTTGATTCCCTTCTAGTTTATAAAAAAGGAGTAAGAAAAAATCTGGAATCTTACACGAAGACAACACCTCCTCACGTAAAGGCAGCGAGAAAACTGGAAAACTTTAAAGACAGAGTCATAAAATACGTGATGACAAAGAAAGGACCGGAACCTATAGAAAATTTAGACAAAGTAAAAATAGATTACGATCATTACATAGAAAAACAGTTAAAACCTATCGCAGATTCCCTGTTAATATTCTTCGACACGAGTTTTGATGAGATCGTCACTGAAAAAAAGCAGGTGAGCCTGGAGGATTTTTTGTGAATTTGGAAAAAAGTTTTTTGGACGGTATTAAAAATGAAGGGTTTGGTTGAAGTCTATACAGGAAATGGCAAAGGAAAAACAACGGCTGCGTTAGGGATCGCTTTCAGGGCTTTGGGTCATGGGTATAAAGTCTACATGATCCAATTCATGAAAAGTGTTTGTAGTGGCGAGTGTATACAGGCAACAAAAACCAAGAATTTTAAGATAAACTCCTTTGGACGAGCATCGTTTGTTAATAAAGATAATCCAGATCCCTTAGATATAAAATACGCTAAAGAAGCTCTGGATTTTGCTAAAGAGATTGTAATTGAAGGAAAATATGATATAGTTATTTTGGATGAGATAAATGTGGCATTGGATTTTAAGCTAATAGATATTGCAAATGTTATTGATTTGATAAAAAATAAGCCTGATGATGTAGAATTGATATTTACGGGAAGAAATGCACCCAAAGAAATTATAGATGTAGCAGATCTGGTATCTGAAATAAAAGAAATAAAACATCCACTGTCGAAGGGAATTTCATCAAGAAAGGGAATAGAGTATTAAAATATAGTTAATAACTATAAAACTTTTTACCGATCAGCCGAAAGCTTTTTATAGTTTAACGAACAATATATAGTAATCGTAAAATAATGAACGTTATGAGATGAGGCACTTGGATATAAAAAATCTCCCCTATGAAATAAAAAGAAATCCAGCAGCTTTGCTGGTGCTTTTGTACTTAACAGAAAAAGGAGATTCCAATTCCATCGGATACATTGCTCGAGAGATTGGTTTTACAGAAGCTGCAATATCAAAAAGTGCCGATAAATTAGTCAAGTGTGATTTAGTTGAAAAATCTTACGGTAAAGGGAATTTAGGTAAGAGAAAAACTCTACTTAGAATAAAATAATATATACCTAAGACTTTTTCTATTTAGTAGGTGAAGTTATGAAAATAGCTGTTTTAGGCGCCGGTAACGGCGGACAAGCTCTAGCTGGATATCTTTCATCCAAAGGCTTTTCCGTCGCTCTATATAATAGAAGTGAAAAGAGAATTAAGACACTAAAGGTAAATAGAGGAATACAACTAAGTGGGTTATTTAAAGAGTTTGCAAATTTAGAAATTATAACAACAGATATCAAAAAGGCAATTGAAGACATTGATTTAATTATGGTAGTTTTACCTGCACAGGCACACAGATTCATTGCAAAAACCTGTGCACCTCATCTTTCAGATGAACAGATTATAGTTTTGAATCCTGGGAGAACTGGTGGAGCTTTAGAATTTCAGAACATCCTCAAAAAAAAAGGAGTGAAGGAGAGAATATATCTTGCAGAAGCTCAAACTTTTCTCTTTGTCAGTCGAGTAATGGACCCAAAAGTGAAGATATTAGGGGTAAAAAATTCTGTTCCTGTTGCTGCCTTACCGGCATCAGATACTAAAAAAGTAGTTGATATCTTAAAAAATTTACATATATCTTTTAAAAAGGCAAAAAATGTTTTAGAAACAAGTTTGAATAATATAGGTGCAATATTTCATCCCTCTACTATGATCTTCAATATTGGCAGAATCGAATCAAAAGAAAGATTCAATTATTATTTTGATGGAATAACTCCTCAAATTGCAGATTTTTTGGAAAGAGTGGATAATGAAAGGAGAATGATTGCTCATAAGCTTGATGTTAAAACGTCATCTGCAAGTGATTGGCTTAGAGAGGTCTATGATGCCAATGGAGACTCATTGTACGAACTCATTCAGGATACTGAGAAGTATGAAGGGATAGGAGCACCTGAGTTTTTGAAGCATCGCTATATTTTTGAAGACATTCCCACAGGTCTAGTACCTATGGCTTCTCTGGGAAAACTGCTTGGAGTTCAAACACCATTAATTAATAATGTCATTGGTATTGCCTCTCAATTCTACAGAGTTGACTTTATGAAGAAAGGCAGAACTGTAGAGAGCTTGGGGCTGGAAGGAAAAAATAAGCAACAAATTATTGATCATGTAAATGGAGGTGAGTAATGTGAGTAAAATTTTAGCTGCATCAATGGGAAGCTGCATCCATGTAGCAGGAGTTATAAATTTTCTTACCATAGCCGAAGAACTCGGTTATGAAACAAAGTTTTTAGGTCCTGCTGTTCCAGTAGAAAAACTTATAGAAGAAGTTCTGGAATATAATCCGGATATTATTGGAGTTTCTTATAGACTTACTCCAAAGAATGCTAAGATTTTGTTGGATGAATTAAAAACATACATAGAAAAATATGATTTAAAAGATAAAAGATGGATCTTCGGAGGTACTGTTCCCGTCGCTAAAGTTGCGGAAAAAATGGGAATTTTTGAAGCTATTTTTACAGGATTGAGCACGATGGAAGACAGCATAGCTTATCTTAAAAGAGAAAAAGTAAAGCATAAGAAAGAGTACTATCCCGATAACTTAATTGAAAGAATTATTTTAAAGAAACCCTTTCCCATTATTCGTCACCATTTTGGATTGCCCTCTCTTGAGGAAACTATAGAAGGAATAAAGAAAATTGCGCAGGCAAAAGTAGTAGATGTTATTTCTATTGCACCAGATCAGAATGCGCAGGAGAGTTTCTTTCGTCCTCATGAGATGACAGAGGAAGAAGGATCGGGAGGTGTGCCTTTAAGGAAAAAAGAAGACTTTTTGAGTCTGTATCGAGCATCAAGATGTGGAAATTATCCTTTATTGAGATGTTACAGCGGTACAAGGGATCTTATAAAAATGTCTGAGCTTTTATATGAGACTATAAACAACACCTGGGCTGCAACACCTTTGACATGGTACAGTATATTGGACGGAAGAAGCAAAAGAGAATTGAAATCGGCCATTACAGAAAATCAGCTAAACATGAAATGGAATGCCCAAAGAGGAATACCAGTAGAGGTTAATGAATCTCATCAATGGTCTCTGAGAAATGCTCATGACACTCTTGCAGTTGTGATGGCGTATCTTGCAGCCTACAACGCTAAAAAAATGGGCGTAAGACATTATGTTTCTCAATATATGTTCAACACCCCCCTGGGAACCTCGCCAGTAATGGATTTGGCAAAGATGTTGGCCAAAATAGAGCTTATTGAGTCTTTGCATGACGATAATTTTACGTCTTTGAGGGAAGTAAGAGTTGCAGGACTTTTAAGTTACCCTGTCGATCCTGATTTTGCAAAAGCTCAGCTGGCTTCTTCAGTGTATCTGAGCATGGCTATCAATCCAGATATAGTTCACGCTGTCTCGTATAGTGAAGCGGATCATGCAGCTACCTCCAAAGATGTAGTTAAAACTTGTAAGATTGCGAAAGGAATAATCCAGAACTGTTTGATGGGAATGCCAGACATGACAAAAGATCCAAGAGTACTTCAAAGAAAAGATGAGCTAATTCACGAAGCAAATATACTGCTTTATGCAATAGAATCACTTGGAGGAAAAGATCCCTTCATTAATCCAGAGGTATTAGAAAAAGCTGTAAGAATTGGATTGCTCGATGCTCCTCAACTAAAAGGTAACCCAACAGCAGAAGGAGAAATTAAGACAAGAATCATAGATGGAGCTTGTTTTGCAGTAAATGAAAAGGGAGAGATTATCAAGGAAGAGGAGAGAGTCCAACAGATTCTAAGGGAAGTTATTTATGAAGATTAATGTGAAGCTCTTAAAAGATTCTACTTAATCATACAAGCTAGGAAAAAATATAAATATATAGAATGCAAATAAGATATGTGATAAAAAACTCCAGAAAATTGAAAACGATCTTCCCGATCACAGTTCTTTTACTTAGTTCGTTCTGTTGTATTGCCCCTTCAAAAGAAAATATCGATGCAATAGCTGTATGGCAGCATTATGACAACGGATGGGATGTCTGGTACTCAATATGGGACGATGCAAAACAAAAATGGTGGACACCTCAAGATACAGCTTATTTTATATCCAAGATGGAAGGAGACGATTTTGATCCAAATGTAGAGTTTGGTCCGAGTGATTCTGCTATTGCTGTCTGGTCAAATCAAAATACCGGAGATATCTATTTTTCCAGA
>JAGLWR010000040.1 GCA_023133315.1 Methanomicrobia archaeon
CTCCTGAAACTTATAAGTTTTGTGATTATTTACGCGCAGTTCCTCCCTCTCATCCAAAGGTTTAAATAAAAGAGCACATTCTATATAAATGATGAGAGGATTGAAACCTGTTCACATCATTATAATAGTTATTTTAGCCATCCTTATAGGCGTCGTAACCATGATAGGATACTATACAGACTATCTCTGGTTTGATGTGATTGGATATTCTTCAGTATTCCTCACCATCCTGAAATGGAAAATACTGACCATACTGATCGGGTTTCTTTTAGCCTTTGTGTTTCTGTACATTAATGTGAGATTTGCCAAGAAGGCCTCGGATAGTATACTCTCCTCTAAGGGAATTCAGTATGAAGAGATAAGCGAATCGATACTTTTGCTGGGAACTGCAGTAGTATCTTTTTTCTTTGCGTTATTATTTAGCGGAAACTGGCAGATTATACTATTATATCTTAACAAGACACCATTCGGAATAAAAGAACCTATACTATCCAATGATGTGGGTTTTTATATATTTCAGCTTCCATTTCTGAACTTGATCAAGAGTACAATACTGGAACTTATATTTATTGCCATAATAATCGTTGGAATAATCTATGTCTTTAGAGTCTTTGGAATCGGGCTTATAGCAATGCCGAAAAGAAGACGAGATTTCGATTCCGAAAAGGAGTGGGAACTTGATTCCGGAGGTGATTTTGATTTTTGGGGAGATATACTGGGCAGTATCCCAACAAAGATATTGGTACATATTTCGGTACTGCTCTCACTGTTGCTGGGTACGATATCATTTGGCTTCTTCCTGGGTAGATATGAACTTCTTTTCTCGACCCAGGGAGTAGTGGCAGGACCAGGGTACGCAGATGTACATATAAAACTTCCAATACTACTTATACTCACTGCGCTCTCGGCGATAACCGCTGTAATTTTGATTGCCAATATCAAACTCAAGGATATCAGACTTCCATTGGTCGGTGTAGGAGTTATAGTAATCTTCTTTTTGGCCAGTGCATTTGTACCCGGGGTTTACCAGAAGGTAAAAGTTGAGCCAAACGAGCTTCAGATGGAGAAAACATATCTCGAGAACAACATAAAGTATACAAGGGAAGCATTTGGATTATCGAATGTTCAGGAAATTCCTTTCGAGGTCTCCATGAGTCTGACTAAATCAGATCTGGAGAGTAATGAAGAGATAATTGCAAATATAAGGATCTGGGATCGAAGGGCTTTAGAGCAAATATATAAGCAGCTGCAGCAGATCAGAACATATTACACCTTCAATGATGTCGATACGGATAGATATCATATTAATGGAGATTACAGACAGTATATGATCTCCACGAGAGAGATAAATATTGAGAGACTCCCAAGTGAGGCACAAACATGGGTGAATGAACGCCTTGTTTATACACATGGATTTGGGATGGTGATGAGTCCTGTTAGTGAAAAAACTTCCGATGGACAGCCGGAACTTGTCCTGAAGGACATTCCGCCTCAGGGAGAGTTTGAGATCAAAAATCCAAGAATATACTATGGAGAGCTGACCAGAGAGTATAAAATAGTGAACTCAGATAAGGATGAGTTTGACTACCCTCAGGGAGGACAAAATGTATTTACAAATTACAGCGGAAGTGGAGGAATAAAATTAAACTCATTTATCAAAAAAATGGCATATTTATTAAAATTCAGAGAAGCTAAGTTCTTTTTGAGCGATTATATAACTAACGACAGTAGGTTAATGTATAATAGGAGCATAAAAGAAAGAGCAAAGAAGATAGCTCCGTTCCTATCTTATGACAGCGATCCCTACCCCGTAATCTATAATGGAAATGTATTCTGGATAATAGATGCCTATACAACTGCCAGGACATTCCCCTACTCAGATGTCTACAGAGGGCCCGGATTTTATGGGATAAATTATATGAGAAACTCTGTAAAGGTGGTTGTAGATGCTTATGAAGGTTCAGTGGACTTTTACATGATAGAAGAAGAGCCCATAGTGAAGACCTACTCAAAGATCTTCCCTGAGCTTTTTAAACCGTATGAAGAGATGCCGGAAGAACTGAGGAAGCATATAAGATATCCAAAGGACTTCTTCAAGGTACAGATGGAGATGTACAGAACATATCACATGACAACCCCTGAGACTTTCTATAATAAAGAGGATGCATGGGATATCCCAAGTGAACTTTACAGGGGGTCCAGCATAAAGATGGAGCCGTATTATCTACTCACAAAGCTTCCAGAGGGAGAGGAACTGGAGTATGTGCTGATACAGCCCTTTACACCCCGGAACAGGGAGAATATGATAGCGTGGATCGCTGCAAGATGTGATGAACCTTATTATGGAGAGCTGCAGCACTACGAGTTTTCCAAAGGTAAGCTTATTTACGGACCAAGACAGATAGAGGCGAGGATCGATCAGGATCCAGATATCTCGGAACAGCTGACTCTCTGGGGGCAGAGCGGCTCGACGGTTATAAGAGGGAATCTCCTTGTTATTCTTATAGGAAACTCGATACTTTATACCGAACCAATATTCATAAGTGCAGAGGAGTCAGAGATACCAGAACTAAGGAGGGTGGTAACGTCTTACGGCGAAAAGGTTGTTATGGGAGGGGATCTCAAGGAATCTTTACAGCAACTGGTCGAGGGAGTTTTTTTCCCGGGAGAGGAAGAGATACCGGGAGAGGAAGAGACAGTATCTAAAACGGCAAAGGAGCTGGCAGAAGAAGCTTTAGAGCATTATAATAAAGCTCAGGAGTACCTCAAAGAGGGCAACTGGTCTGGGTACGGAGAAGAGACTAAGAAGGTGGGGGAGTTACTGGATCAGCTCTCAAGGATACTTGAAGAAGAGGAGTAGACGTATCCTTTTACGAGAGCATATAACTTTTTATACTTAGATCACTTCTTAACGTTATGATTATTATCAAAGCCGGCGGCTCTGCAATCACAGATAAACTCAGACCGTGTACTCCAAGAATAGATGTAATGGAGCTCATAGCGGAGCAGTTGAAAGTTATTGAGGATTCTATTATCTTAGTTCATGGAGGGGGATCCTTCGGTCATTTTCCCGCTAAGAAATATAAGCTGAACGAGGGGTATATGTCTCCAGAACAGATAAAGGGATTTTCAGAGACAAAAGAAAAAATGGAAGTTTTGAACAATATTTTTATTAAAATCCTCAATCAAAGAGTGAATACAATCCCGGTGCAGAGTTCTGCATGCATAATAACGAAAGATAAAGAAATTTTCAAGTTTTTTTCAGAACCCATATCAAAGATAATTAGTTTTGGAGCGATACCCGTTCTCTACGGCGATACGGTTTTTGATGAAAAGATCGGGTTCTGCATTCTTTCCGGGGATAAGATTATCTATGAACTTTCCAGGATTTTTCATCCCAAAAAGATAATATTCGGGACAGATGTCGATGGAATATACAATAAAGATCCAAAAAGGCACAAAGATGCAGAGCTCATAAAAAAATTGTCCCTTAAAGAATTTTCGGCTGAGATTGGAGATATCGATGACGTTACGGGAGGAATGAAAGGAAAACTTGAGGAGATAAAGAGAGTAGTAAAACTTGGCATAGAGGTGGATATAATTAATATTACAGAGAAAGGAAGGATTCTTGAGTCACTACAGGAAGATTTTAAGGGTACGAGGATATTTTCATGATAAAAAAACACGTTTTAATAAATGCACTGGAACACAACGGCAAAGCCAACTCGAAAGCAGTTCTCGGCAAGGTACTCTCTGAAAATAAAGAATTAAAAACCAGAATCCCTGAAACGTTAAAAGAAATAGAAAAGATTGTAGAAGAAGTGAACAATTTAACTCCTGAAGAACAGAAAAAACTTTTAGGAGAGGTATACCCAGAATATTTTGAAAAAAAGAAGATAAAAAAGATAAAGGAACTTCCAGATTTACCGCACTCAGAAAATGTTGTCACAAGACTTCCTCCAGAACCTAATGGATACATACATATCGGCAACGGATTGTCGTTCTTTTTTAGCTGGTACTATGCAAGGAGGTACAAAGGTAAGCTTGTTCTTCGGTTTGAGGACACAAACCCTTCAAAAGAAAAAAAAGAGTATTATGATAGTATAAAAGAGGATCTGAAGTGGTTGAAGATCGACTGGGATATCGAAAAAAGAGAGAGCGATAACATAGAGAAATATTATCGTTACGCAGAAGAGCTGATAAAAAAGGGAAAAGCGTATGTCTGTGAATGTGACGAGGAAAAGATACATGAAGACAGGTTCAAGATGAGAGAATGTGGGTGTAGAAATAGACCTATAGACGAAAACTTAAAACTATTTACTCATTTAAAAAACGGAGAGATTAAAGCTATATTAAGATTAAAAGGAGACATGAAATCTCAGAACACCTCCATGAGAGATCCCACCCTGTTCAGGATAAATTTAGATCCCCATCCCCTCGTAGGAAAAAAATACAAGCTCTGGCCCTTATATGATATTGCGTGTGCAATAGAAGACGCAGAGATAACTCACGTCCTGCGAGACAACGAGTTTCTGTTCAGGGTAGAGGTTCAAAACTATATAAGAGACTGTCTGAATTTAAAACAGCCATTCATCAAACAGTACTCACGATTCGGTGTCAAAGGCACTCCCACATCGAAGAGAAAGATAAGACCGCTCATAGAGGAAAATATAGTTGAGGGCTGGGATGATGTGAGACTGGTAACGATAAGAGGATTGAAGAGGAGAGGGATTCTTCCTGAGACTATTCATGAATTGGGGAGAGAGATAGGACTCTCAACGGCAGAGCCGGTGATAGACTGGAGCATTATCGAGTCTATAAACAGGAAGCTCGTAGATCCGATTGCAAAGCGTTTCTTCTTCGTTGAAAATCCAAAGGAGTTAATCGTAAAAAATGCTCCTGAAAAAGAAATAAATCTTAAAATGCATCCCACTGAAAATCTGGGAGAAAGAACGTTGAAAGTCGGTGAAAAATTCTTTATACCAGATGTAAAAGAAGGAGAGATAAGACTCAAAGACCTGTATAATGTAAAAATTGTAGAAGCCGGAGACACGATCGTCGGGGAGTACGTGGAGAAGCCCACCGAGAAACTAAAGGATATACACAAGATCCAGTGGGTTCCCGAAGAATACCGCGCCGTGAAAATTGTAGTCCCGGATATTCTTTTTATAGACGATCGGGTGAATCCTGAAAGTTTGAAGATCATGCACGGCGTTGCGGAAAAAACCATAGAGTCCCTGAATGTAGGCGAGATAATCCAGTTCGAGAGAATCGGGTTCTGCAGGCTGGACAAAAAAAATGAAGTATATACATTTATCTTTACCCATAGATAAAGTCATATCTTCAGTTTTACTATTTCGGTGATTCGTATGAAAGAGCGATATCTTGAAACTGCCAATAAAATTGTGAACAGTCTGAAGAAAGATCCAAACACAGTTGCTGTTCTCGTGTACGGTTCTTTAGCCACCGATACGTTAAGAAAAGGTTCGGACATAGATTTGCTCGTGATCGTCAAGAAGATGCCCGAAAATCTGGACATATTTAATCAAGCCCACGAAGAAATCGATGGAATCATGATCGATTTTGATTATGCCACAGAAGGAGGATTAGGTTCAGAGATCGATTTTGAGGTAGGGTGCTGGCTGAATTCGGGAATGGTCATGAACGCAGTTCCGCTTCACGATCCCGATAACGTCCTGGACAAATTAAAGAATCATATTCTTTCAATTCCGAAAGAAAAAAAGGAAAAAGCATTCAAAACATATATTGGCGATGCTCAATCGTATATCTCTAAATTAAAAGATACCGATCTGGATGACGTGGAAAGGAGCGTGTGGTTGATGAGAGAATGGGCGGCACTATCTCGTGCGCTGTTTATATTAAATGATGCACGGCCATCCAGCGAGGACAGTTTATTCAGTGATATTTTAAAACTGGAAAACAAACCGAGAAACTTTGAAAAACTTTTTAAAACGATCTATGGGCTTGATATAAACAATCAGAGATTAGAGGAAATGAGAAAGGCATTTTTTGAATTATACGAGAACTTGAGAGAATTGAAATTCTAATACTATTATATAATGTTATCAAAAATCGCAAAAATGTATAAACTCCGTTTTTTGTATGCCAGAAATGCGGAGGTTCGAGTGTATGATCTTGAAATGTTACCCAAAGGTTTATAAAATTTTTGTAAAATCTATGTGTAGGTGATCTCCATAATACATGCCCTGGTCTATATAGAAGTGCAGAGTAATGAAGAAAGCATGGTGCGTCCGGCTCTCGAAAAAGCCTTAAATGATATAACAAATGCTGGAATTGAAGTACTAAATAATAATATAGAAGATGTGATTGAGGAAGAAGGAGATATATACTCGAGTGTTCTCGAGATCGAAATAAAAACTGATCTCAAAAAATATGTGAAGATGGTAATGATCTACTCTCCTACATCTATCCATGTGCTGGAAGGCAAGGTCGTTCTTGAGAAAAAAGAGTTTCTGGAGATACTCGGAGACGTCTCAAATATAACGCGCAAGCTGATGAAAGATTTTGATGTGATGTTTCAAGTTCTTCCCGCAAAAACGAAAAAAATAATCGATGAAGAAAGAGAGATACCCGTGACCATTTTTTGCGAAGTAAAGGGCGATGAAGAAAAGATCAAGAAACAGGCAGAGTTTGTTTTTGCAGATTCGAGAGCGTATATCGATAAGATGAAGATGAGAAAGACGGACAAGGACAATGCCATTCTTGCCGTGGAGGGGTATTTCCCGGATACGGAATCTATATTCGAAATAGCGGCCAGAATAACACCTATAGCTTTTGCCACGGACATAGACGAAATAGAGCTTTCCATGAGAGACATACAGTTTATTGGAATGAGTCTGTCTTCACTTACGTCAGAGATCGCTATTAAGAAAATCTCAATGAGTTTCTGAGTTTGTCTATCCTATTCTCGTCATTAGTCTATTTTTATTGCATATGTTCTTATATAATGTCTATTGATGATCAACATTAAACGCTTTATATAGCTATAATGACCGAAAGCTTTATATACTAGTTTTTACATATTGCTCATCAGTAATATAAAAATAAAATATAGAGTAATGAAAAACAGATTGATGTAGACGTTGTCCACATCAACCTGAGAAGGTGATATAAAGATGAAAATAAAAAAAATAGGTGCTATATTGGCAGGAGCTGTAATGATCGGTAGTGCAGTAGCTGCTGCTTGGGACCCTTCAGATCATACAGATTTCTTCGTTGATCCTGACACGGGTGATCCCAATTCAATAATTGTAGTCGGTGCGAACGCTGCGGCCTCAGACGTAACCGCTGCAGGCTGGATCGCTGCACAGATAGGAAGCATGGCCCACTACGAAGAGATAATACCCCAGTACGATGAAGCTACATGGTGTTCAAGAAAACCATATAAGGATGATAATGAGCACGAACCTCTTGCCTTAGATTTAGGCGACAACAACAAAACATACAACTGTGATGCATTGGCTGTTGGAGATATACTTGGAGACTTCAACGATTTTCCGTACGTAGAGTTGGACAGCCTCTGGTGGGATGATAAGAACGCAAATGATCACATTGAGAACGACGAATCGAGAGAAGAGGTCTTTGTGAACTTTACACAGGACCCCATGACAGGGATATATCCCATAATCGATCTCTATAACTTCCAGTACAGGACGGTGATCGAGGACGATCCGACCTTTAAGATCTGGTTCGGTGGGCAGTATAATATCACACCGTACGCCCTCGTGGATGAGTCTGTGAGAGTAAAGTGGCTCTGCGATTTCTATGATATCATAGGATGGGGATACGACTCTATTAGCGGAGACGATTACGTCGTCTACGGAACACCACACTATTCAGAAGATGAGTGCAGGGGAGACGACGAGATGGTCTTCGACGTAGGAGAGACAAAACTGTTCTACGGCTGGGAAGTAACGCTCGACGACATAAACATCTACGAGAACAAGGTCCAGTGGCTCATCAAAGGACCAACCGATGAAACACCGTGCGAGTATATCGTTGCTATATCTGGATATGAACCTGATATACCTCCATCTGAGTGGAATGAGGACAATAGACATTGTCTTGCGTCTATACAGTTAAAAGCATGCGAGTACGATGTCATAGGAATAACAGATCCAATATGTGACATAGAATGGTTGGTATATTGGGAAGATCTGCGATACCAAGAGGTATACGGATACGCAGAGATAGCAGTATTTGCCTTAGATACAATAAAGACATTCGTCGGTGCCACGGGTCACAACAAGGCAGTTGCACGATTGTATGCACTGGAGGACTACGGAGTTCTTCACGATGCTATCTGTATCAAGCCGTGCGGTGAACACGACAACCAGTGGGACCTCGATATCGTCTGGCATCACGACGTAAACTCCACAGGTACAGAAGCAGAGTACGTCGACCATGATGACGGCCATCCTGACTTCGGGGACTGGGTAGATACAGGCGGTGATGCTTGGATCGATGTGGATTTGGATGATCCTGTGACCGTAGGAAAAGACGGTCCGTGGGACTTAGTCCCGTGGTCAAACAAACTCTACGAAAACCCACTGGGTACATGGAATAGTACTCCAAATGAGCATGGTCTCGACTACTATCTCGATAGAGAGGCACCGCCAGGAACGTATGGAGATCCTGAAGGTGTCGAAGTAGTAATCGCCATGAAGCTTCACACACTGATAGACATACGAATCTGCGGATCTTCGCAGACGATACAGCTTTGCTGTTTCGATGTCCCCATGTGTGGAGTAGACGATTTCTGGGTAAATACAGGCGATGCATCAGTGTATCTTACCCTGTCGGTAGACGATTCGGACGATCCGAACCATACAAATATGGAGATATCCAATGGCTTTGAACTTGAGCAGAAATCTGAAATAGAACCAAAGATAGTGGTACACTTCGTAGAAATTGATCCGATGTCCGTCGTGGTCAACGACGACGAAGTCACGCAAACTATGAAGATAGGGTACAACCTTATCCTAGTCGGTGGACCCGGATTAGTCGTCTGCGTCGGTGTAGAGCCAAAGGTAGCCAATACACTGACAAAAGAACTGATAGACCAGGGATTGTCAGTAGTTGACTGGGCTACGTCTCTCGGAGAGTACGAATACGTCGCTGACGCCTTTGTAGAAGGTAAGGACGTAGTGATCGTAGCCGGTGCTGACAGAGAAGCGACGAGATACGCTGTAAAGACATTGATCAACGATCTTACAGAATAGCTCCTCCTTTCTTTCTTTTATTTATATAA
>JAGLWR010000041.1 GCA_023133315.1 Methanomicrobia archaeon
TACCCTCTGAGATTCGGAAAAGGGGTAAATTTTAAAATCGTGTTAATTTTTGGAATTCCTCTGATACTTGACGGGGTTTCACAGTTATTTTTCAGGGAGAGCACAAATGAAATAAGAGCTTTTACAGGTTTTCTTCTAGGAATAATCGTTCCTTTTTATATAATGCCAAAGTTTTTTGAGAGCTTAAAATAAAAAAGAAAAAAATTAAAGTTTTCTGTCGAGGTAGAGTATCGTGTATGACACAGTGCCGTACATTCCGACTAGTACGCCCAAAATTCCGCCGATGTAGGGTATCCATGTTACTAAAAAACTCAGTACAAAGAATACTAATGCCAGTATCAGTACGTCGAAGAAATTGTTTTTCGCAATGTTGTAACTGTTGCTGAATGTGGCGCCGATATCGAGATTGTCTATTATTATACCCTGATTTACGAACATTAAGAGTATATACACTATTAGAGCACCAATACACAACGCAAAGAGACCTAAGAATGTCAGTATTACCGTTATTATAAAAACTATGAGCAGTATCAATATTTTTCCTGCTCCTATTTCGCTCCACGCTTCGGAAAGTGTCACCTTTCTGCCGTTCACTGAATTGTATGTCATGTTAATGGCAAATGCAGTAGCTACTATGCCGAATATCCACGATAGTATGCCGAAGATAGAGGCAAATCCTACAAATGCCAACGCATTTTCATAGAGAAAATCTGTATCGAAATCAAATCCTGGACCTATCTCTCGTATAGGAACAAGACTTCCCCATGTAACAAATACCATTATCAGCGCGAGTGCTAAAGGTATCAAATACGGCACGATCATCATTGGGTTTTCCGTAATTGTATTGAATGCTTCTGAAAGCACATCCCCTATACCTTTCTTCCCTCTTGCTTCCTTCGGAACTCCTTTTTCAAGTTCAGCTCCACACTTTTCACAGAAAAGAGCATCGTCCTCGTTTGTTGCTCCGCATTTTTTACAGTATATTGTCACGTTACATCACCTAAATATAATATATAATAAAAGAGTTTAAATAGTTGTTGTGAGGATTTATTTTCTGTTGAGATAGAGCAGTGTGAGAGCCACTTCAATATAACAGTTAGCAAAGAACATAAGACCCCCTGCAAATATTATCCAATTGGAGTTTGAACTCAGTATGTTTCCTATGAACATAATGCTAACTATGGGTATACACACTAATATGCCCACTACTACCAACATGATGCCAAATATATCCCAAAAATTGCGTTTTGCTATTTCATAACTGTTTTTGAATGTATCGATAATGCCTAAATTATCGATCATGATCCCCTGATAGATCAATGCAAAGAAAACACCCACAAGTATACCAAACACCAGAAGAACGAATAGGACAACAAGTGATATTATTATTGTAAGAAAACCTACATCTATTAAAAAATATCCCACAAAAAAAACAGTGAATAGTATTATAAAATAGAGTATCCACGTACCAATCAATGTGACAGTTTTAGACATAGTCTTTCTCAACGCGTCTCCCAATGACATTTTTACGTTTTCTGTTTTGTATATGTATGTTATTGTTATCGCAATGGCTCCAGCAAAAATTCCAAGAACGGCAAAAAGGATATTGGTCCAATCTCCACTTTTGCTCAAGTAGGCACTCACTATACCATCTCGAGAAGGTTCAGGACTAGGCATTGCAATGGATATAACGACTGATAGTATAAACAATCCTATATATGGTACGAGTATCATGGGATTTTTTCTCAAAATAAAAAATGATTCTCTCAAAATGTCACTTACCCCTTTTTTTGGTTCACTTACTTTCCTTTCCAGTGATCGTCCGCAGCTTTCGCAGAATACAGCATCATCCTTATTCTCCGCACCACAATACCGGCAGTACTTCACCATTTAATCACAATTAGGGATAGAATAGTAGGATTTAAATAGTTATCTACACGTTGGGACACTCTGCTTTGCGGATGAAAAAATTAAAATAGGAAAACAAAAAATATATAGTATGTTAACGATAAAAAACTGTTCTTTGATCGATGGAAATGGAAACTTTGAAGAAGAGATATCTATTCTCATTGAAGATAATATAATAAAAGAGATAGGTTCTCCGGAGGAAAAAGGAAAAATAATCAATGCCAAAGGTAAGTACGTACTTCCGGGATTGATAGATTCGCATCTGCATTTAGTCGGAACGCGAAGCATGGATCCTCTGGACTGGGTTCTGGAAGATTCCGGATTGCGGACAATACGAGCTGTAAAAGATGTAGAGAAACTTATAGAAGCTGGATTTACAAGTGTTCGATGTGCAGGTGTATCCCCTCATTCTTTAGCTTTACGAGACGCTGTCAATGAGGGAGTCATAAAAGGTCCGAGAATTCAGGCAGCTGGAAAAACGATGAGTCAGACTGGTGGTCATGGCGATTTTCACATGCTTCCGTTAAAATGGGCCAAGGAGGCTGAGATGTCGTGTATCGTGGATGGTGTCGATGAATGCAGAAAAGCTGCCAGGGAACTATTGCGAGACGGTGTGGATTTTATTAAAATGTGTACTACGGGTGGAGTTCTGTCAGAAAAAGACGCTCCAGAGCAGGCACAGTTCACGGTGGAGGAAATAAAGGCAGTCGTGGAAGAGGCAAACAGGGTACACAAAAAGGTAGACACACATTCTCAGGGTATGGAGGGGATACAAAATGCCATAATAGCGGGAGTGAAAAATATAGTTCACGGATTTTATCTCGATAAAAAAACGTGCAGAATGCTGATCGAAAATAACTGCGTATACATTCCCACGTTATCTGTAAACTACAAGCTGTTTACGAAGGGAAAAGAGTTCGGTGTTCCTGAGTACGGATTGAGAAAAATTAAAAACACATCGGAGATACACGTAGAAAGTATTGCTCTGGCGTACAAGATGGGTGTAACGATATCCACGGGGACAGATTTCATAGGCCCTGCATTACTGCCTCACGGAGATAATGCGTTAGAACTGGAGCTTTTGGTGGAAAAAATAGGGTTCACAGAAATGGAGGTGATCACAGCCGCTACGAAAAATGGAGCTCTCACAACGGGAAGAGACGATCTCGGGATGATCGAGGAGGGAAAAGTCGCAGACCTGCTCATTGTGAACAAAAATCCTTTGGAGAATATAAAAATATTAAGAGAAAAGAAAAACATTAAACATGTTATAAAAGATGGAATGATAATATGAACACGGAAGAAATAATGGAAACAGCTTTAACATTGGCAGGACAGGATAAAATTCCAGAGGATTCCGAGATATATATTCCTGGAAAAAATATAAAAAGAGTTCTTTTCGGGATCGATATAACTACTTCAGAACTTCTTTTGGCTCAGAATTTAAAATGCGATTGTGTGATAGCACATCATCCTCTGGGCGATAATGCTGTTCTCAATTTTTACAAAATTATCGATAAACATACAGATATCATGATAAGAAATGGAATTCCGAAGGAAAAAGCATTTAAATCTATAAAGAACCTGAAAAATAGTTTAAAAATAGTGAACCATGCGCGGAATTATACTCACATCCCCTCGATAGCAGAAAAAATCGACATGCCGTTAATGAATATACACAATCCGTTGGATGAGATAGGGAGAAGGATAATGCAGGAAACTGTGGATAGTGCAGTCCCAGAAAAAGTAAAGGATGTCGTAGATGCGTTATACACCCTTCCCGAGTTCCAGAAAGCACTCACAAAAATAGAAGCGGTTATAGGAAACGAAGAAGGAGACGCGAGAAAAACGATCATAGCTCATGGAGCTGGTACCAACGGCGGCTACGATATCGCAAAAACATATTTTGAATACGGATTTTGTGTTGTTTATATCCATATAAAACTTGCTGATTATCTCAAATTAAAGAATGAAAGGGGAAATTTAATCGTTTCGGGGCATATTGCGAGTGATTCAGTTGGTATAAATCCTTTCATAAAAGCGTTAGAAGAAAAAGGTATAGAAGTTATAAAAATAAGTGGAATTTACTGCTGAAGTGTGAACTGGTAAAATATTTGTATCGTAGAAAATTTTAAATAAAGAGGAAAATAATATATACTAGAAATCCGAGGGAAGAAAATGGAAGACCTGGAAGAGTACATAAAAAATGTCCTTGAAGAAGAGGAACTCATTGAGATCAAAGGAGAAGCCTTTGGAAAAATTGTTTCTGATTCTAAAATAAGGGACAAATCATGGGTATATGAAAAATACTTTACTCTTGAGCCTGTAGAAGCATTTCCTAAAGAGGTTACTCCTCGGGAAGAAGAAGATCTATTAAAACCATTTGAAGAAGTACCAACACCGTTAGAAGTTTCTATACCTGAGATAGAAGTTCCTAAAAGGGAGTTCCCACTTCCAGAAAAACCCAGACCTCCCATACATGAAGAAGAGATATCACCGAGAACGAAGGAACTCCTGAAAGAAGTTGAAGAAATTAACAGACTTTATGACGCTACTTTCATCACATACAATCTCGATAAAGTTAAATCAAAATATCTCCAGCTGCTCAATGAGAGAAATAAGTTGCTTGAGAAAAATCCCTACGTGATCGAGAGAATGGACAAAAGTCTCGCAGAAATGAAAGAGAGGATACGCAAGGTCACTCAGAAAAAGAAATCTAAGGAAATAAGAGGAGAATATGAAATTTTTCTCGGTAAACTTGATAGAATGCTGAGAGAATACACAAAAAAATATATTGCTGCCAATTCAGGAGAAGTCAGGAGAAAATACCTCGAACTCCTCGATGAAAAAGACAGCATGGACCTGAGATTCCCACAATTAAGAGAAGTGGTAGAAAAAAGAATTCAGGAGCTGAGAGATAGAATAGATACAGTAGAGAGGAGTAAAGACCTTAAAAAAGAAGTCCTGGCAATAATGAAGCTTTCCAACGAAATAATCGAAAGAGCGAAGAAAGGGGATCTCAAAGGATTGATGAGTAATTACAGCACATGCGTGAATAGATATGAATCTATTTCTAAAGAGATCCCGAAACCTGTAAGTGATAAGATAAAAAACAAGCTTGCTGAATGTAATCGAGTTTTGAAATCTTTAAAAGAGACAAAAGAGACCAGAGAAAAGATGGTGCAAGAAGAAACGATTAAAACAAGTCGCTATGAAGTTCAGGGTTTAAAAATTTACTGGAGTACGTATATGAAAGAGATCCAGGACTTCAGTAAGAGGACATCAAGAGCAAAATCGCACCAGTATTTTGAGTTATACAACAAATTCAATAAACTGAGAGATACGTATTCTAATCTGGTAAAAAGAAATGTCATTCCAGAAACAGAATTGCAGAAAGCAAGAATAGAACTATCAAAATCATTTGATGTATTGGAAACGTTAAAAAATGAAATGTAATTATGGTTTTGTTCTTATCTCTCCATGAATTGTGACATTACTTCCTATTTTCATCGTATCTGAGTATTCTATACCATCTTTTATGACAACACTGTTGCCCAAGGTAACTTTTCCTCCAACAGCTTTCAGGACTTCTGTACTGTTTCCGATATCGAGATCCCCCTTGCTTAAGACTAGATCGAGAGTGCATCCCACTCCTGTCTTTATACTATTCGCCTCGATAAATCCTTTTACATACACCTCATCGCCGAGAATTATATCTCCGGCTGCTTTTATGTCTCCATTGACCTTTGCTTTTTCCTCGACCACGACATTTTTCTTAGCATTTATTCCTCCATTGACCGTAATTCCTTTGGAAACGATTATATCGATATCTTCAGAAGTGACGGCAAAAGTTTTCATCTCTATCTGCTCTCTTTTCATTAGAAGATCTTTTTTTAAGTTTTCGACAGACTCTCTCATCTGCTGCCGTTCCACGACAAATTTTTCTAGTTTATTAACGAGGTTCTGATTCTCAGTTTTTAATCTTTCTATTATGCCCTGCATCCCTTTAACATCGCCAAATCTTCCTTCATACTTTCTTATCTGAGTTGTTAAATTTTCATTCTGCTTTTTTAAGCCTTCAAGTTGCTGAGTTAATACTTTAATTTTCCTATCTTTTTCTTTACTACTAAAGAGCGGCATGAAAATCCTCCTTTATCTTTTTATATAATTTATTATATCTTCACTCTTTTTTAAGTTTTTCTCTTGTGGTACCGGTAACACTTCTCCTTCCATAATCTACTACTCTAATATCATAAAAATTTTTTAGTTCTAATCTCTTTTTTATTCCGACTACCAGAGGATACGACCCAAACTGTCTTCCAAATGTTGTTTTGCCTTCATAAATCTCGGTATAAACGTTTTTCAATACTATATTCTCAGGTATAACTTTCTTTAACATCTCTTTATCTATTTCTTCCCTTATTTTTTCTCTCCAGCTGTAATAAAACCTATTATTTTTCTTCAGTGTCTTCAATCCCTCTTTGAAGATCCTCGTATTCGGAAATGGTACCACCTTACGGATATTTATTCTTCTCAGTAAAAGATTTTTATCCAGAAACCGTTTTAATCCCTGATAATTTATTTCAAGTGTCTCTTTTGTCTCTCCTATCAATCCTAACACTATATTTATTCCAGGCAAAAATTTTGGAACTCCGTTTTCTCTGAGTTTCCCGTATTTGTTTAAAATCTCCACAGCTTTATAGAGCGTTTTCGGAGAGGTATTGAGATTGTTTTTTCTGATTACCCTCTCATCAAAGCTTTCCATTCCGAAGGCTGCAACGTTCCCTGAGGTACAGTACTTCACAATTGCCTTTGTTATCTTCACTCCTCCCTCAGTAACGACCCTATTAGGATTTGCATTGTCTATATGGAGCATTTTTAAATCCATTTCACTCAATGATTTCAGTAACTTTTCTATCTCCTCATGACTCTCATATGAATAAAAACAGGGCTGTTTTCCAAGCCTGAAGTATCTGCATCCCATATCGTAAAAAGCCTTGGCTTCTCTGACAATATCTTTAACATCCCGAAACTCCACCTTTTTTAGAGGCTCGACACAGAAACTGCACCTTCCACGACACCCTCTCCCGGTTTCTATCTCTATTACCCGTATATCCGGTATCTGATTCATTATATAAGCCCCGTTAACAGCATATTTTTTTACTTTGTTATAATCGTTGATATCCAAGAAATCTTCATCCACAAGATCAAAAAAATCTTTTTTTAATCTTTCGATTCTTTTTCCACCTAGTTTTTGAGTTCCAAGTCCAGCTGCCGGCCCTGTTAAAACTTTTTTTGATTTTGCATCTTTTAAAAGATCACAGATCTCGTGTAACGTTCCCGGAACGGCACGCAGATACTTCCCGGGAGTTTGAACACCGAGAACTATGATGAGTGTAGAGTTTTTCAGTATTTTTTCTACATTTTGATAATTTACCGTAAGATTGTATGCTTTTATATCTGTTTTCTCATTTAACCTCGTCCTTTTTATCTTCTTCCTGTATTTCCAAAACCTAAGATCATCCATAGTGATGTAATAAGAGTTTTTTAGAGCTCCAGCGATATACCGGGGATACGTTCCGAGATACGGAGGAACACCAAGCCCTGACGGCTCATCGGTGTAACAGTCTATAATACAGTACTGCATGTATCTTACTTTGCGATATTGACTATTTCTATATTTCTGTTGATTGTTACTATATCCTGAGGCTTTATTTTCGAAATCTTAAAGTTTTTGAGTGCGTAACCTTTTTTTACTCCACGATCAAAAAGAAACTATGTTTTCTCTGAAGGTAAAGACAAGAGTGTATCCAACGGAAAATGAGGAAAAAGTCAAACAAGCCGTGAAAAATATATTTGATATAGAGTTAAAAAGAGAAGATGATTATCTTATAGGAAAATCTAGAAAAATAGAAAGTTTAGACATTCTCAAAGAGAAATTAAAGAATCAAACCATAAGAGACAGTGCAAGAAGTATCTTTTTAAAGAATTTGACTGAAAAAAAATTGAAATTTAGGTTAAATAAGCAAGCAGCTTTCGTTGGCCTTGTAAACTTTTTAGAGTCATCAAAACTGGGGGAGATAGAAGTAGAGATAGAAAGTGATGATATAACAAAAATCATTGATCACATAGCTCCCAGTACATTACAAAACGAACGTTTTTAAAAATTTGACACAACGTATACTATGAATTACAAGTTGATAATCGCTGCATGCATTCTGGGGCTTATTTTTACTCAAATATTCATTTATCAATACAAAAGGAATCCAAATGAATACACCGAACTCAATTTTGTGTTTATAAAAAAAGAAGGAGAAAAAAACGATAGTTATAAGATCTATTTTGATGAAATAGTAGAGACTGAAGAAAAAGTATTTTGTTATAAAGACGATTTCTACACAATACTCGATTACTCCAATGGCATGTTTCTTCTTGCAAAATATCCAAAGAAAATTAAAGAAAACGAAAAGTTTAACTTTTACTTTGAAATAACAAATAATTTAGGAAAAGAATGGAATTACAAATATTATATATTATTAAATGAAAATATTGTGAGAGAAGATACTATAACTATAAAAAATAAAGAAAAAAAGTTGATAAGAGAAGAGCTGCAAATCAGTTCTACAGGAAAAAATAAAGTCTCGATAAAGTTAGACACTAAAGAAGAGATATATTTTTATATAGAAGTGGTTTAATCCTTGGAGGAGAAAAAGATAAAAAGACAAGGGGGAGAAGAGAACTATGAAATTTACTCGAAGAGAACTATATGACCTTGTGATCGCATGGGTAGTACTCAGCTTTGCACTCACCGTGTTGTGGTGGGGCATCGATAGACCACTTTTACTTTTGAGAATGATACCGAGATCGTTTGTTGCCGTAGGCACGGGGTTTGCATTTCACGAGATGGCACACAAATATACTGCACAGCGATACGGACTTGCAGCAGAGTTTCGCAGGTGGAACTTTGGTCTTCTCATGGCAGTTGTATCCTCATTTCTCGGCTTTCTATTTGCCGCTCCCGGCGCTGTCCACATTTTCGGCTATGTAGATGCAAAGATTATGGTAAAAACTTCCATTGCCGGCCCTATTGCAAACCTTATTGTGGCCGTAACATCACTTGGACTATCCTTGATCCTGGTGGATATTGATAACTTTTTATTTTTTCTCGCATACTTTAACCTGTTCCTTGCTTTATTCAATCTCCTCCCCATCCCTCCATTGGACGGATCAAAAGTTCTGAAGTACAATCCTATACTCTGGGCTGCTGTTTTTTTCCCTGCATTGGTGATTTTGGTTTATATTTTTTGAAAAGTGGATAATTTAAAAGCCCCGGGAGGGCATAAGTAGGCAGGATTC
>JAGLWR010000042.1 GCA_023133315.1 Methanomicrobia archaeon
AGTAAATATGGATATGAAGGCGCAACACAAAGATACTCAGACGGATGGGGCAATTGTTCCGTTTTGGCTCATAATCGTAACTTTGCTCTTATTTTTGCCGATATTCCTCGATGAAATGCTGAGAAGAGCGTACACAGGAAAAAAGACGGTCTTTAAGAGAGGATAACATAATATGAGAAAGTTTATCAAAGATTTTAACATAATAGAAATAAAAAAATTAAAAGATCTTTTTTATTACATCTTTTAATCCTAGTTTTTCCAGAGTTTCTTTTTTTGGAACTCCGTTTTCATCCCAACCTCTGATTTCGTAGTACATAGAAAGTATCTTGTCATATTTTTCTTTATCCAGTTTCTGACCTTTAAGATTACCTTTCATCAATGGATGAGAAAACCATCTTTCCGGCGGATAGTCCTTATATCTGTTCCATTCTCCATCTTCCCTTATCCAGAACGCTCTCATAAGAGCATAGATCCTGTCGGCTATTTTATTTATATCATACATAGTAAATGTTTCCCCTGTGGCAACGCTGAGATACTTGGGATACCAGTTGAGGTCAAATCCTACTTCTACCCACGGAAGTCTGCACGTTGTAAGACTCTCAAACATCCCCCCTCGTATTCTTTGAAGTTCAATGATCTTCTCCACTTTTTCTTTGCTGTATGAGTATCTGTCTGTAGATATCTCCCACGATATTACCCACGAGTCTTTATGATGTGCACCTATCGGTGACGTACCGAATGCCAAAGCCATTCCCGGGCATGCATGACAGTTGTAAGCTGAGATCTCTAATCCTTTCACGTGCATTGCAAATTCTTTGCCGCCATACTTCTCAGAGACATATTTCACACCTTCTGCGAGATCTTTTCCTATACCTTCTCTGTTCAATATTTTCATTACCAAATTCTTGGCTTTTTCAAAATCCCCGAACTCTATTTTTTCAGAGATCATTCCCTTTTCGGATAACTCCATTGCAAATCCTATGGCGCTTCCTAAAGATATTGTATCAAATCCAAGTTCATCTGCCATCCTGTTCAGTGTTGCTACCTCTTTTAGATCGCCTATCCCTAAATTAGACCCAAGCATTCCCACATTTTCATAATCAAGTTCCGATTTTACCCCTTCAGAGTCCAGGACAGTGTTACCACACATCATATTGCAGAGAGGACATCCTCTTCTTTCTACCTTAGCTTTCGCTACAGCGTATCCGTCAAGATTTTCTGCAAACTCGAAGATACCTTCCTGATAATTATGTGTGGGAAGACACGAGTTTTCATTTGTCCACTGCAGTGCTTGCATTGTGCCCTGCGATATCCAGAAATCGTAGAGTTTTTTGTTCTTGATTTCTTTATATCCTTCCAATCCCATTTCTTTGAGTTTCTCTTCGTCATATAGGGGAATATGTTTTGTCCCTTTGATAACTACGGCTTTTACATTTTTTGATCCCATTACAGCGCCCATTCCAGGTCTTCCACCCGCTCTTCCTTTCTGAGAGATTATTGTTGAGATCTTTATCATTTTTTCTCCTGCAGGCCCTATTAATAGAATACCAGCATTTTTTCCGTATTTTTCTTCAAGAATATCCTGCGATTCAAACGTATCCTTACCCCAAAGTTCTGAAGCATCTAAAAACTCCACATTATCGTCATTTATATAGATATAGCACGGTTTTTCAGCTTTTCCATCAAGGATAATAACATCGTATCCTGTCTTTCTTAAGTTAACAGCTGCCATTGTACCGAGATTTCCATCGCCGTACCCACCAGTGAGAGGCGATTTGGCTGCCACAACAAGTTTTCCTGCGCTTGGCAGAGGGAGACCTGTTAGTGGTCCAGCTGCAAAAATAAGTTTGTTTTTTTCTGATAATGGGTCTACTCCCTTTTCCAGTCCGTCCCAGAGGAGCTTGATAGCAAAACCTCTGCCTCCTAAGTACATTTTTGCAAAGTTGAGGTCGTATTTTCTCGCTTTAAACGTTTTATTGCTCAAGTTTATTTTTAAGATCTTCCCGTTCCAGCCATACATGGTAAACACCTGATCATAGTTACAATTTATATTTATAACTGTTTTCGTTCATACAAAATTTTTTATGTAGATAGATCATCTATCTATCATGAAAGCTCTATTTATCATTTTAGATGGTGTTGGCGACAGACTCTGGGAAGGTAAAACGCCGCTGATAGCAGCCAATAAGAAAAATATAGATTATCTTTGTGAAAACGGAATAAACGGGGTTTTGCACATAATAGGTAGAGGAATAATTCCCGGAAGTGATACCGCTCATTTAGCTTTGTTTGGGTACGATCCTTCTAAATATTATAGAGGAAGAGGGACCTTTGAAGCCTTGGGAGCAGGCTTTTCTTTAAACAAGGGAGATATAGCCTTTAGAGTAAACCTTGGTACTGTTGATAATAATCTTATAATAAAAGATAGAAGAGCAGGGAGAGACGGTTACAGATTGAAGGAACTTCTTGAGAGTATAGATGGAATGGAGATAGATGGTGTCAAAATCTCCGCAAAACATACCACGGAACATAGGGGCGTCGTTATTTTAAGAGGAAAAAACCTTACAAACAGAATCTCGGATATAGATCCACATGAGACAGGAGTAAAAGTTTTAAGATGTAATCCGCTGGAAAAAAACGCAGAGTTTACTGCTTCTGTAGTAAACAAGCTTGTAGAAAAAGCTTACAAAATTTTCGCTGACCATGAAATTAATAAAGAAAGGAAGAAAAAGAGAAAACTCCCCGCAAATTATCTTCTCCTCAGAGGAGCAGGCATTTATGAGAAAATAGAAAGTTTTGAGGATAGATATAACATAAAAGGATGCTGCATAGCCGGAGGTGCACTGTACAAAGGAGTGGCGAAATATATCGGAATGGACGTGATAGATGTTAAGGGCGCTACAGGGACTGTAAATACAGATTTAAAAGCCAAAGCAAAAGCAGTATTCGATAATTTCGATAAATATGATTTTTTCTTTGTGCATATAAAGGGTACAGATTCTGCTTCGCACGATGGGGATTTTGACCTCAAAAAAAAGATGATAGAGAGGGTAGATTCAGAGTTTATTTCCGAGATAAAAGATCTGGATTGTATAAAACTCCTCACAGGCGATCATTCTACGCCAGTAAGACTGGCAAGACATTCTTCTGATCCGGTACCCATACTCTTCTGGAGTGAGGATGTGAGAAAAGATAATGTGAAGAAGTTTGACGAGATATCCTGTGCAGAAGGAGGTCTGGGACACGTGAAAGGGGTAGATCT
The DNA here is from genome assembly GCA_023133315.1 of Methanomicrobia archaeon. GTDB lineage: Archaea > Methanobacteriota_B > Thermococci > Methanofastidiosales > B48-G16 > B48-G16. The sequence goes on from JAGLWR010000042.1 coordinate 3,263, forward strand.
TATGAAGATTATTCTGGATTATATGAATAAGGGCGAGAAGTTTGGTGAGTAAATAAAAAATTATCGATGTCTTCTATACCCTTGATGAATTTCTTTAAATGGAATTTCAGTTCTCTGTAATATGTAGCATCTATAGTACCCCCCAGAGATTCCAGTTCCTTTCTATATTCTTTGAAAAGGTGAGTTCCCTCAGAATCGAAATCTGTTAGTATGATTATTTTTTTGTCTTTTTTTACTAAATCGAGAGTAAGATCGTACATATTTTTTTGAGATATGCATATTATTTCGGATTCTATGCCTATATTTTTCAAAGATTCTGCGTCTCTTCTACCCTCAATTAGAATCAAAGCATTTTCTTCTCTTTTTAACCTTTCAATGATCTCAAAAACCTCTTTTTCTGAATTCATTTTACTACCAGTTTTTTGAATAAGACTATACCTACAAGAAAGAGGATCATTGTGGTAACTACTAGGATATATATGCTGTTAGAGATTGCGCTGAACTCGGATCCTTTTAAAACCAATGCTCGCGCAGCATCAACGGAGTACGTGCTGGGAAAAAGGTTTGCAATAGTTTTTACTATAGGGTGCATTCCTTCTAACGGAAACCACAACCCTGAAAGCATGGCTACAGGAATCATGAATATCCACGAAAACGGTTCAGCCTGATCTTCCCGTTTGGCCCACGCGGATATGATCATTCCTATGCCTATACACCAGAGAGCTGTCAGCATATACACTGCAAAGAGAAGAAATATATTGCCATATACCCTCATTCCAAGAGCAAATCCTGCACCCATATAGATAGCGATCTGGATCAAAGCTACTATGAAAAGAGGAAGGGAATAACCTAAAAGTATCTGTGTTGGACTCACTGGAGTTGTCAGTATCCTTTCCATAAATCCTTTTTCTTTGTCATGCGTTATCATTCCTCCTGCCGTAGGTATTAAAACCATGAGTCCAAATATCACTATCCCGGGGGCAAAAAAGTTCACAAGATTTTTTTCATATGAAATGTTTATAGGATCTGAATCTATGTTGATCGGAATACTTACCCCAGAAAACTGAAGAGTATACGTTCTAATAATTGAAATGAATTTAGATGCGGTATTAGGAAGAGTTTCATCATATTTTATCTTTAGATTTATCTCTGCCTCTTGATTATTCCATATTAACATCATATTATCCCCAAACTCTTCCGGAACCCCCATGTATGCCAGTATGTTGCCGTCTTTCAGATCCTTCAATGCATTTTCTTCGTTATCGTACGAGATCATATTGATTCCCGAGATAGTTCCCATTGCCTCTATAAATGTTGTTGAGATCTCGGAATCATCGAGATTTATGATACCTACATCCATTATTTCCTCACCGGAACTTCCGAAAGCGACATTAAATATCAACATGAAAGCCAAAGGCATTCCGAGAAGAAATCCTATCCTCATTTTGTTTCTGAATATCTCTTTAATATTTCGTGAAGTTAATGCTAAAATCATTCTCTCAACTCCTTTCCAGTTATCTCAATGAAAACCTCTTCGAGGGTGGGTTCTTCAATTCTTATACTCTTTATGGTAACTCCTTCTTTGGAAAGATGCTCCACAATGTCTTTTATATTTCCGTCATCTATTATTATTCCGTTGTTTTCTATTCTGTACTTTCCTTTGACCTTTTCTATATTTTTTCCCCGTACCAAGATGGATCTCTTTTTGCTGTACTTCTCTTTCAATTTTTCGGGGGTATCCAGGGCAACTATTTTTCCTTCATCCATAATTCCTATTCTATCAGAAAGCTGATCTGCTTCTTCCATGTAGTGCGTGGTAAGAAGAATAGTTTTTTCTCCTTTAAATTTTGTTATATACTTCCAGATTGCTCGTCGTGATTGAGGATCGAGGCCCAAAGTGGGCTCGTCTAAGAAGAGGATCGCAGGATCGTGGATCAATGCCATGATGAGACTCAATCTTCTTTTCATTCCTCCAGATAATTTGTGAACAGGATCTTTTGCCCTTTCCATAAGACCCAACGTCTCCAAAAGTTCTTTTGATCTCTCTTTTATTGTTTTTTTATCCATTTTGTGGAGGTTACCTATTAGCTCAAGATTTTCCCACGAGTTGAGAAACTCTGATATCACAGTCTCCTGAGGTGAAACTCCAATTACTTTTTTTACCTCATAAGGCTGCTCAATAGCATTATATCCCAGGACCTTGATCTTTCCATTGGTAGGATTTAGAAGACAGGAAAGCATCCTTATTGTCGTTGTTTTTCCCGCACCGTTCGGACCAAGAAGTGAAAAAAGCTCTCCTTTTTTTATTTTTAAACTGAGATTATCAACTGCAGTTAATCCATTAAATTCCTTTGTTAGTTCGTAAGTTTCTATAGCCGTCATAAGAAAGAGATGTAGACCCTATTTAAAAAGCTTTCTTAAGTTTGGATATGCAGAGAACGAAACCAAAAGGTTTTTAAAGGAGAGGGGTAATTGGTCAGTAGTGAATTTTTAAAAGATAACCACTTTTATAAAATTACAGTGGGTGATAATTTGTCTTCAGAGCAGATTCTTGAGGAAATAAGAGACGATATTAAAGAAGTTGTACCCGTTGGAGCAGTGATAACAGAAGTGAGTTTCGAAGGACCTGAAATTGTGATCTACACAAGAAACCCTGGAATAATGATGGAGGACAATGAACTGATAAAAAAGCTTGCCAAAAAGCTTCAAAAGAGAGTTGTCATTAGACCCGATTCAACTGTACTTCTGGATGAAGAAAAAGCTGTGGAAAAAATTAAAAGAATCGTTCCTGAGGATGCGGGAATAACGGATGTCCTATTTGATTCTGTAACGTGTGAGGTAACGATAGAAGCAAAAAAACCAGGACTTGTGATAGGAAAATCTGGAGAGACTTTAAGAGAGATAATGAAATACGTACGATGGGCTCCAAAAGTCGTAAGGACTCCACCTATCAGAACAGACACAATCGCTGGTGTTAGAGCAGCTTTAAGGGACAACACGGGGCAGAGAAAACAGATCATGAAGAAGATAGGTGAAAGAATCTACAGGAAAGAGAATATTAAAACTGACTGGGTAAGACTGACATGTCTCGGCGGGTTTAGAGAGGTGGGAAGATCCGCGATTCTTCTGCAGACGCCTGAAAGTAAAATTCTTTTAGACTGTGGAGTTAATGTAGCCACTGAAAATCCAAATAGAGCGTATCCCTATTTAAATATTCCAGAGATGAAATATATCTTATCAAATCAGGAACTGGATGCTATCATAGTAACACACGCACATTTAGATCACTCGGGTTTTATTCCTTACCTATACAAATACGGGTACGAAGGTCCTGTGTACGCAACTCCCCCAACAAGAGATTTAATGTCTTTGCTTCAGAAGGACTACATAGATGTTGCTCGAAAAGAGGAGAAAGCACCTCCTTACTCGAGTAAAGAAATCAAGGAAACGATAAGACACACAATACCGTTGGAGCCTAACGATGTAAGAGACATAGCTCCCGATATACGACTTACTCTCCATTCTGCGGGTCATATACTTGGGTCAACGAGTGTTCATCTCCACGTTGGGAATGGACTTCATAATATCTTATACACTGGAGATTTCAAGTTTGCAGCCTCAAGACTTCTATCAAAGGCAGATATAAGTTATCCAAGAGCAGAAACTATAATAATGGAGAGTACGTACGGAGGTGCAGAGGATATATTGTCTCCACGAGAAGACTCTGAAAAAGAAATGATCAGCATAATAAATGAAACTCTGCGAAGAAAGGGAAAAGTCTTAATTCCAGCGCTTGCTGTTGGGAGGTCCCAGGAAGTGATGCTGATTCTTGAAGATTATATGAGAAGAGGTGTTTTGGAAGAGGCTCCTATATTCATAGATGGGATGATCTGGGAGGCTACGGCGATACATACAGCTCACCCGGAGTATCTTTCCAAAAACTTGAGATCGCTTATATTCACAAAAGATCAGAATCCATTCCTTACCGATTGTCTTGAAAGTGTTGGAAGTACCTCCAAAAGACAGGAGATAATTGAAGGTGATCCATGTATAGTTATAGCAACTTCAGGGATGCTCATAGGCGGTCCCTCGGTAGAGTATTTTAAAGCTCTTGCCGATGATCCAAAAAATACGTTGATATTTGTTAGTTACCAGGGAGAAGGCACGATGGGGAGGAGAATCCAAAAAGGCTGGAACGAGATTCCTATGAGAGAGAATAATGGAAAGACAAAGGTAATAAAAGTGAATATGGATATCCATACCATCGAGGGATTTTCGGGACATTCTGACAGAAAACAGCTGATGAGATTTGTGAGAGCAATGAGCAGAAAAGTTCAAAGAATTCTCATATGTCATGGAGAATCCAAAAAGACCATAGACATGGCAAGTTCTATCTATAAAAAATATAGGATAGAAACAAGAGCTCCTATGAATCTAGAAACAGTGAGATTGGTGTGATAGCTGTTAACCTTGCGTATGATGGCAGTGGCTTTTTCGGTTCGCAGATACAGAAAGATAAGGTCACTGTAGAAGGAGAACTAAGAAAATTTTTCAATGCGAAACTTCTCAGTAGAACGGATAGAGGAGTTTCAGCATTGGGTAATGTTGCATTTGTCGATGAGGATATAAACCTCAGGCAGTACTCTTTTGATAAGATATGGATCTATGGAAAAGCTCAATCATGGAAAAAACCCTTCAAGAAAAAATACTCTTATTTTCTATTCAAAAATTTTGATACAGATGTGATACAGGAAGCTTGTCGTTTGATCTCCGGAAAACATGATTTCTTTAATTTTTGTAAGATAGATAGAACGAAAACAGTGGATTATACAAAAAAAATAGAGGTAAAATCTTTTATAGATGATTGCATAAGATTAGATTTTACCGGTGAGAGTTTTTTATGGGAGAGGGTAAGAAGATTGGCAAATGCGATAGCAAAAGTGGGAGAGGATACAATGGAAGTTGAAGAGCTAAAAACTCTTTTAAAAGAGAGAACAAACAAAAAAATTCCTCCAGCACCTCCTGAATATCTACTTTTAGTAGATATAGTAGGATTTGATTTTTCCTATGATCGTTATATCCTGAAAAAAGTCACAAATTATTTTGAAAATTTATACAAAAACGCTTTTTTAAAAGAGAATATCTTCAATTATTCTTTAGAATCTTTGAGGGATATAGATGTATGATCTCTTTATCGTTGGTGCAGGTCCGATAGGCTGTTATTTCACGCAAAAAATTAAGGAATTCAATTACAAGCTTATAGAGGAACATACAGAAGTAGGAAAACCTATGCAGTGTGCGGGTCTTGTCGGAGAGAATATTTTTAAATATGTGGAAAAGGAGTACGTAAATAAGATTAATGGTGCGTATATACATCATAACGGAGAACATTTTGCATTAAGAAAAAAAAATGTTGCTTATGTGCTCGACAGAGAAAAATTTGATAAAAACCTAAGTAAAAAACTGAATATATCTTTTAAAGAAAAATTTCTGGCTGCAAAAATAAAAAAAGATAAGATAGAGATCAAGACAAACAAAGGCGTATACTATTCTAAATATCTCGTAGGCTGTGATGGCGTTCGTTCAAAGGTGAGAAGTTATGTGTCTGAGAAAGAACCCACATATCTGAAATCTATCATGTATACTGTAGAGCATGGACATGAAGAAGATATGATCTCTTTTTTCTTGAAACCTTTCTCGTGGATAATCCCCGAAGATAGCAAAACTTGTAGAGTGGGCGTGATATCTGAGAATCCGCATAACGATCTTCGCCTTCCAAAAGGAAAAGTGATAGCCAAAACCGGGGGATCAATTCCCATAGGTCATATAAATACGTATAAAAATAACGTCTTTTTGATAGGAGAC
>JAGLWR010000043.1 GCA_023133315.1 Methanomicrobia archaeon
AGGTTCTTTCTTTTTTTTAAAAGAAAAGGGTTGGTGGGGCCGCCCGAATTTGAATCGGAGTCCCGAGCTCCCAAAGCTCGAAGGATGGACCAAGCTACCCTACGGCCCCTTTCTTAAGAAAATAGAAACGAACAGCTTATAAATCTAACGATCATTTTGGCTGAAATGCCTTCTGAGGGCACTTGTTTGCATCCATGTTTGCCAGCACTTCGTGGCCAAAACAATCTCCTTTCGTCTCGTCTATCGGCTTGTAGAACTTGCAATCCTTGCAGTTTGGCACGTTTTTCACCTCCTTTTATTTTATTTTCTCGAAAAATTTTTCATCACTTCTTATCTTATCCATCAGTTCATCCATCATCTCCAGTTTTACAAATGCAAAGCCCGCGTTGTCTTTTCTTTTGATTATAAACAGTTTATCTCCACTTTCCAAGTTCAGTTCTCTTCTTATGTTCACAGGAATTGAGATCTGCCCTTTATCGCTCACTGTGACCAATCCATAGACTATCTGGTCTCTCATACATCTTCCTTTCTTCATACTATCACCTAAATTTATAGATTTACAAGAAATTTCTTACATTTCTTACTTTATAAAGATTTGTATTAAATATTTAAACCCCACTTCTGATCTAGTTTCATGAACATTTTATTGACAGGAAAACCCAGAATCGGGAAAACTACAATAATAAAAAAAGTTGTTGAGGATCTAAAAGATGTTGGAGGCTTCTATACCGAAGAGATAAAAAATGGATTCAGAAAAGGATTCAGAATTATAAACTTGAACGGAAAACGAGGAGTTTTAGCACATATTGATATTAAAAACAGGTACAGAGTTGGAAAGTACGGGGTAAATATAAAGGATCTGGAAGATATAGCTGTAAAAAGTGTGGAAGAAAGTCTGGATAGAGAGATTATAGTTATCGATGAGATCGGAAAGATGGAGCTATTTTCAGAAAAATTCAGAGATACCCTGGAAAAAGCTTTGGACACGGGAAAAGTTCTGGGAACCATAATGAAAAAGAGTAATTATTTTGCAGACAAAATCAAAAACAGAAAAGATGTTAAGATTCTTCTTGTAGAAGAAAGTAATAGAGATATACTGGTAGAGGAAATAAAAGAGAGTTTGAACCAAAAAAATTTAAAGCTGAGAACATAAATCTTTCAGGTGTTTTAATGGATTACATCAAAGAAAAACTGATAAATCTCCTAGAAGAAGATATCGGGTTTGAAGATATTACGTCCAAGATACTTCCAGATGTAGATGCAAAAGGTTACATCATAGCTAAGGAAGACTGCTATATTTCCTGTCTGGAGTACGGAAAGTTTCTTTTTGAGTATCAAAACTGTAAAGTAAATTTGTTGAAGAAAGATGGAGATTTTGTCAAAAAAGGCGAGAAAATTTTAGAAATAAATGGAAAAATAAAAGATATCCTCAGCACAGAGAGAACGGTGTTAAATGTTTTGTGCAGAGCTTTTGGGATCACTACGATGACAAAAAAATGCACAGAAAAAGTTAATGCAAGAGTTGCAGCAACGAGAAAAACTTTACTGAGATACCTGGACAAAAAAGCTGTAGAGATCGGAGGAGGAGATACTCATCGTTACAGGCTCGATGATATGATCCTGATAAAAGATAACCATATTTCAGTTATAGGATTGAAAGAGTGTATAAAAAGAGCAAAAAAACTTTCATTTTCAAAAAAAATTGAGATAGAAGTTACGAAAAAGGAAGATGCAATAAAAGCTGCCGAAATGGGTGTGGATATAATAATGCTCGATAATATGTCCACGGAAGAAATAAAAGATACTATTCAGGTACTGGAAACAAAAAAACTTCGAAATAATGTTTTGATTGAAGCTTCGGGAGGCATAAATTTGGCTAATATTAAAAAGTATGATCAGGTAGACATAATCTCTCTCGGTTTTTTGACACACTCCGTTGCCGCTATTGACATATCTCTGGAGATCATATGATCTGGAAGAGCCACATTTTTTACTACGGTGTCTGCCCAAGAAAGTATTATCTGGCATTTGTGCAAAGAGTAAAGGTTAGTCCTACAAAAGAGATGGTTTTCGGGAACTTATTTCATAAAGTAAGAGAGTACGTCTCAAAAAATGAAAACAAGATTCTAAAAAATGTTAAAGGTATGTATGAGCTTGAGGAAATCGTTTCAGAGTATAAAAAATACTATGAAGACTCTTTGAATTACGCTGTTACAGAAAATGCAAGAGACCTGGAGAGGCTGGAGATAGATGTAGAGGAGGTTAATGATCTACTGAAAAAAGACCTAGATCTCTACTTTATTAGCAGAGCTATCAGAGCAAAGAGAACTATGGATTCTCTCGGAATTGAAAAAGATGAATTAGCTTTCTATTTAGCCCCCGAATGGAATTATGTAGAGTATAAAATAATTGATAAAAAAACAGGTTTTGCCGGGATAATAGACAAAATTATCAGATCTAAAAACGAGTTCTATCCTGTAGAAATTAAAACAGGAAAACCTCTTCTGGAAGGAGTATATCATCCTCACAGAATTCAAGCATGTTTCTCGGCCATACTTGTAGAAAATAAATTTAAAATTCCTGTGAACCTAGCTTTTATAGAGTATACACAGATCAACGAATCCAGACCTGTACTGATAGACGAATCTCTCAAAAAAGAAGTTTTCAAAATAAAAGAAGGGATACTAAAAATAGATAACGGATACGTTCCCCCAAAGATTCAAAAATGTGGACAGTGCGAGTATAAAGGGGTCTGTTAATGATATACGTCACGGATGTATCGCAGTATGCGTTCTGTCCATACAGTATCTACCTCAGGAAGATTCACAAAATAAGAGTTGTTACGCCTCCTATGATCTTTGGGGACATATATCACAGGATAACCGAAAGGATGGAGAAAAGAGAAAGAGTAATCTTCGACATTTTCGTCAGGGAGGGTATGGGTGCCGATGAGATAACTACCATATTCTATGATGACACCAAGAAGGTGATAAGAAATGCAGTTCTGAGAAATAAGAAAAGGATAAAAGAAGACATTTTAAAGACAATAGAGAGATTGAATCAGCTATTTTTAAGGAGATCTATGGAGAAAGCAGTATTGCTCAGAAAAGCAATGGATTCATATGGAAAAAAAGATATATACGATATAGTTTTTCCAGAGGCTCTTACAGAGCTTTCTATAGCAAGTAAAAAGTTAAACCTCTGCGGAAGAATCGATAGAGTGGAAGAGAAAGATAAGAAATATTATCCTGTGGAGATAAAAACGAGCACGGCAGAAAAATACATGGAAAAGGATGTACTTCAGCTTGCGGGGTACGCGCTTCTTTTAGAGTCAAAATTTGGAAATCCCGTAGATAAAGGATTCATAGAATATGTTGTCCTGAACAAAAAATATGAGATAGAGATCGATAGAAATTTAAAAAACGATGTTTTGAAAATAAAAACGTCGGTGGAAGAAATTTTAAACGGAAATATACCTGAAAAAAAGAGAAGAGAAGAATGTGATTTCTGCAATTTACATGATATATGCTGGGGTACAGAGAGATCTTATGTACATTCTTGAGTCGAACCCTTGTCTATCTTCTATATCTTTTATTATTTATAAAATTTCTCTTCCTACGGAGTTACACACCAAAATGAACTTTTGTATCCCATAGAAATCAGATCATGTTTTCATCTGTAGTGTATTCACAACCAGAGCGAAATACATTTATAAAGGGAAGTCCATAAAAAAATATATTGATCACATAAGAGGTGATATTATTGCCGTTAGAATGGAGAAAGATCACAAAAGTTGGAAGAGGTATTACTAAATCCATAGGTAAAGTAGCCAAAAGAAAAAAGAAAGCTGGAAAAAAAATTGGATTGATAATAGACGGTCCAAATATCCTTAGAAAAGAGTTTGGAGTTAATATGGAGCATATAGCAGAGATCCTTAATGATATAGGAGATATAAGGATCGCAAAAGTTATTCTAAATCAGTATGCATCACAGGGATTAATAGAGGCAATAGCTAATCAGGGATTTGAAGTAATCGTCGTTGCGGGAGATACGGATGTGATGATGGGAATACTTTCTATGGAAGTAATACACAATGAAAATATTGATACAGTAGCTTTAGCTACGAGGGATGCGGATTTTCTTCCTATCATAAACAAAGCTAAAGAATACGGAAGAGAAACGATAATAATTGGCATGGATCCAGGGTTCTCTGCTGCACTGCAGAACGCAGCAGATTATGTCATAAAGATGGGAGAATCGAAAGATGAAGAATCTGAAGGATAATTTATTGTGCACAGGAATAATAATTCTTTTCTTATTTTCTTCGGGATGTACAGAGAAAGGGCAAAATGGGATAACGAATTCTTCAAATACCTCATCTCCAAACACATCAGTTCCACAGGGTGATCATCCACCCGTAGCAATGATCTCAATGTTTCCGGAAGAACCGAGAGATGTTCAAAAAATAATCTTCAAAAATGAAAGTACGGATCCAGATAATGAAAATTTACGGTTTGAATGGTACGTAGACGGCGAGTATGACTGTGCGTGTTTTTCGATCAGTGAGAAATTTCCTGAAGGGGAACACACGGTCAAACTCATCGCTAAAGATCCTAAAGGGAATGAAGATGAATATGAACTAACATTTTATGTCTCAGAAACGTTCGTAAACGAAGATGTATCGGAATTAGTATTAAGAAGAGAAGATATTGGCGCGATATGGGATCTTGTTACGGATGAATATTTAGGAGAAAATTCGTATCATACAGTCCTTACAAATGGTGAAAACAGAATAGAATGTACAGTTGAGAAATACGAGACAGTAGAGACTGCAGAGAACAAGTTCAAGGAGTACTTTATAAAACCATTTCCATATTTCGCAATAGGAAACGAATCGACATATGAAATGGGAGACGAGTGTATAATCATATTTAGATATGGAAACCTTGTCTGCAAGATATCAGCAAATGCCATTCTTGATACTGTGCTGGTCTACGCAAAATCTTTGGAGGCGAAACTGAATCAGGTGAGCTAGTGAGACATTTTTTAATTTTTTTGTTATTTCTTCTTTTTTTCTCTTTTCAGGGAGCATTAATTAAGAATAATGCATATGAATGTGATCTAACAATGCTCTGGAACTCTGATAAAAACGTTGAGTCTTTAGAGATTTATCTCCCCATGCTCGAAGATACAGACTCTCAAGTGATAGAGATCATAAGCATATCTCCCGAGTATACCATAGAAAATGGAGTTTTCAAATTCATCTTCGAGGACACAGATTCTGCTCATATTACTATAAAATTTAAGATACAAACGTACACAATGGTCCAGGAAATGAATTATTCTGGTAGAAAAGAGATAGAGGATAGTTACGATCTTATAAATTACAAAAGTCCTGAGATCGCGGCAAAAGCCAATGAAATTACAGAAGAGAGTAAGAATGATCTGGAAAGAGTAAAAAAGATATTTGATTTTGTTCAAAATTTAAATTATGAGTATAATGGAGAAGAGAGATCTGCATCATGGGCCTTGAAAAATATGGGAGGAGACTGCACGGAATTTTCATTTCTTTTTATTGCCCTGTGCAAAGCCTCGGGCGTAGAAGCGAGACCTGTGTGGGGCTGGCTCCCAAAAGATAACTCTAAGGTATCTCACTTATGGGCAGAGGTTTATCTTGGAGAATGGTACTCTATTGATCCTACTGAAAAGAATTTACATGTTTTTGAGCCACATATTACATTTAATAAAGGAGTTATAGAGGCAAGAGGGGAAAAATCTGTGAATGCCTTTGCTTACTACACATTTAGAGGAGATCCTTCAGAAACGTATATGAAAACAGAACTTAACCTGAAAGAAATTCCTTACTGGAAAGAAAAAAAAGCTAACTACCTGGAGTTTTCTTGCGATGGTAGTGCATATATTGAGATTTCAGAGTCCAACGCTTTTTTGAGAATCTTTCCAAGTTCACTGTGTTTCTTAATCTTTACCCTTCCCTTTTTGTTTACATACGCCGTGATAAAGCAGGAAGAGCCTGAATAGAAATCCAACATTTCTTCTTTTAATGGCGTCTCGAGAGTATAGTAATTCTTTGTCATTTTTACCCTGACGGGAATATTCTCTGTCTCTTTCTCCCTTATTTCTATGGAAATACCAAGCTTTTTCTCTAACATATCTATATTTCTTCCCTTTCTTCCTATTATCTTTGGTATATCCCCAGGATCTGCATGTACAAGGGCCTTTCTCTCGCTGATCATCTCAACATCAAAATTTCCTCTAGCAATTTTTTTCAGTTCACGAGAAATATTCCGTGGAGGGTTTATTTTTCTCTTTCTTGCAGGCATGACGACTACCTGCTCACCATAACTGTATATCTCATATTCTAAACTATTTTTCTCGAAATCCCTCACCTCTATAACAGGTCTTGTCAGATCAGCTTCCGTCATCCCATGAGGCACTTTTACCGTGTAGTTCAATGAAAAAACCTGCCCTATATCTCCCTTATCTATATAGATTATTGTATCCATTATCTGTGGGATTATTCCCAGCTCTATCCTCCCGATAAATCTCTGAATTGCGTCTATCGTTTTGCTGGCATGCACGACACCAACCATTCCTACACCGGCAAGTCTCATATCAACAAAGATCAAAAAATCACTCGTTTTTCTCATTTCATCGAATATCGTGAAATCAGGGCGGACTAAAAGTAACACATCTGCAGTTTTTTCCATGCTTCCGCTTAACGATGTGTACTGAGTTATTTCTGGAGATACCTGTAAGTCTCTCGGTTTTTCCATTGTCTTAATTATCTTTTCCTGATCTTTGTAATGCTCTGCCAGTGCCTGGACGAATGTAGATTTCCCGGCACCGGGGCTTCCAGCTACTAAGATTCCCTCTGCATCCTCCAATCTTTTTTTAAGCTTATCGGAGATAGTATATTCTTCCAAAGAAACTTTTCGTACGGGTCTCACTGCAGTGATCTCAATCCTGTCTGAGAAAGGTGGCTTTGTAATAGCTATCCTATATTCTCGTAACTGGACTATGACCGCACCAGGTTCATCCAGCTCTATGAAACAATCTCTCTCTCTTTCTGCTCTCTCTATTATGTCTATAGAGATCTCATTTAACTCATCTTCATTCAAGATTCTTTCTTTTTTTTCAAAAAAAACATTTTTGGGAGTGCCTTTTTTAGCTATTATCTCTACACCGTCTTTTAAATGAACAGACATTGTTTTTTCGTCAAAAAAATCTTCTATACTCATCTTCATATCTTTTTGGCTCGAGATGTATCTCACTGGAATCCCTTTTATGACTGCAATCGTTTTTTGAATTATGTCTCCCGTTATTAAAATAGCATTATTATCGTAAGCAGAAGCCCTTATTATCTCGTCAACATCTTTTAATTTGGCTATAGGAGGTCTATCTCCCACAAATTCTATGCAAATATCTTTTTCGTCGCAGAATTTTCTCAATTTTTTCAGTTCCTCTAACCCTGACTCCCCTGTAGTTTTGCCAATTGCAGCCTGATGCTCTATCTCTGCTATCACAGCTTCGTTTATGAGGATAGTTTTGACTTCATTTTCTAGAAGAAACCTTCTGAATCTCCCGTCTATAATGACACTTGTATCAGGTAAAATTCTCATAATAGCTCTCCTTTCACATCTATATTTATGCCGTTCTCGTCAATATAGAAGGGATATCGTCTCACTTTGTGTTTTGTTTCTCTCATCTTTCTTACGAATATACTTCTCCTGCATTCTTTCATTCTCAATCTGGATTGTATCTCTTCCAAATGAAGCGTAATAAGACCTCGTGCTATAAACTCTTCGACTCCAAATCTGCTGAACCTGTTTTCTTCCAGAGTTTCGCTGACTATGATGGATGTACAATCGATCTCGTTCAGAATTCTTCCGATCTTGTGGATCTTGGATCTTATATCCTCCTCTTTCTCGAACAAAGGAGGCAGAGAATCTATCACTAATCTTTTTGCTTTTATCTCCAGAGAGATATCATATATCTTGTTCAAAAGATTCTCTATATCCAGATCTTCTATAAAATATTTTTCTGTTGGTGGAAGACCAACTCTTGCGGAAGCATCAAAAATTACAAGTTTTTTTTGGTTCTCATATTTTTTTAGATCCCATGAAAATCTTTTCGCCTCTCTTCTCAATTCTTCAGGTTTTTCTTCCAGTGTTATGTATATTCCATTTTCTCCCAGTTCCAAGCCCTTATAGATATACTGCAAACAAAATATAGTTTTTCCAGTTCCCGGCATACCAGAAAGCAATATAGTGGATTCTTCTGGGAATCCTCCCTCTATGAGCACATCCAGTCCATATATCCCTGTTTTTACTCTCATGTCTACACCCTGTATAAGATGGATAGAGCCACCAGAAGATAGAATATGCATCCGAGGACAAAGATGATCATTGCAACTGTAACATGTGTTTCTTCTTTTATCTTCGAACTCTCGATAAAAAGAGAAGATATAGACGCTATTATTGAGGCCAGAAAAAATATAGAGGATATTATAAAGGCAACGCCTATTTTTATCGAAATTTCACTGTTAAAGTTTAGAACAGAGTAGCTTATACTCGCCATGCTCGTGGCTAACATTATTGTAGAGACATATATTATTATTTTCGATATCTCACTTTTTTCCATTAAAATCTACCTCCAGATGTTATTGCCATAAGATAAAAGAAATACCCCAAAACCTGAAATATAAGAGTTAGATAATACTCTGTTTCTCTCCCTTTAGTTTTTTCTGTTCCATAGGCTCTTTTAAAAGTTATATGCCCTGTGTATAAAATCAGGGATAGTAAAGAAGCTGTAGATCTCGCTACAGTAGTATAAGGCATCGGTTCGAGACTCCAGAGGTCTGCAAATACTCCCGAGGCAGAGACTACAAAAATTATGAGAAGCATATACCCCAAGAGTCCGAATGTATCACCCATCGTAGTGTACATCACTTTAT
>JAGLWR010000044.1 GCA_023133315.1 Methanomicrobia archaeon
CTGAACTCGTTTTTTGTATACTAACTCCACAGTCCAGAGCAAAATCCTGCTGGAAGGCTGTGGAGAATCTTTTGAATAAAAATCTGCTGTTGGGAGGAAACAAAAATCAAATTTCTAAGGAATTAAATGGCGCGCGATTTAGATATAAAAAAGCAGAATATATAATTGAAGCGAGAAAACTGTTTTCAATTGGCATAAAATCTAAAATGAATGAGTTTAATGATGTTTATAGCGCGCGGGAGTGGTTAGTCCAGAATGTAAAGGGTATCGGTTACAAGGAAGCAAGTCATTTCCTGAGGAATATCGGATTTGGAGAAGAGCTTGCGATCCTCGATAGACATATACTGAAAAACTTAAAATTTTTTGGGGCAATAGAGGAAATTCCACGTTCCTTACCAAGGAAAAAATATTTTGAGATAGAGAAAAAAATGAAGAAGCTTGCAGAAAAAGTTAAAATATCCATGAGTCATTTAGATCTCGTTTTGTGGTATAAAGAGACGGGGGAAGTGTTTAAATAAAAATGGAGTATGATCTCCACAGGTTCTATGGATAACTTTTAAAAGAACAGAGCGGTAATGAAAAATATGTCAAAGGGGAAAAATTGGAAAAGAAAAATCCCAACCATGGTAAAATAGTCAAAAGTTTAAAAGGTAAACTGGATGAAACTAACGAAACAGGATCTAGAATTGATTGAAAAAGCAAAAGAGACAGCCGATAGACTACATCTCGATAAGGTCCATGAGGTAGCAGCTGCTCTCAGGGCAAAGGACGGAAGAGTATTTACAGGGATTCACATAGGAGCTAATGTTGGATTTGCAGACGTATGCGGAGAAGTAGCAGCCCTGTGTAACGCTGTTTCAAATGGGTACAGAGAGTTTGATTCTATTGTTGCCGTGTGGGGTGATGGCAATGGAAATTACAAATTATTATCTCCATGTGGAAGGTGTAGAGAGTTAATAAGCGATTTTGGCATGGACATATGGGTCATTGTTGGGGCAATTGAAAACCCGTATAAATTACGAATATCTGAACTGTTACCACTGAAAACTGAGTAATCTATGTTTTTAAGAGAAGGGAGAGATATTTAAATAAAAAAGAATTATATCGGGATTCTAATGAATAACAGGGATCTCTAACTTTTCTTTTTTAACTTCCTCTTTTGCTATCTTTTTTGCAGATAGAAAGCTTATTTTTCTGTCCAAATTCATCAAAGCTTTTACAACTTCAGATTCCTTATTTAATTTGTATAATGTGGCTCTTCCGATCTTTCTTGTCTCCTTTACCAAACCCAAGCTTTCAATTTTTTCCCAGTGCCTGTTCAGAGTTGACCATCCTACCTTAGAATACTCTGCAATCTCTGTTTTTGTATAGTCCCAGCTATCGTGAATTATCAAAAACTCCAGTATTCTTGTTATTGGGACATCCTCAAAAAGATCCGCTAACATGATCCACTACTACCACTACTGGTATATATATCTTTCGGTTAAGAGAACATTAGAACTAACTTTGACGAAAGCTTTATATACCGTGGATGATATATTGGATTCAATGAATTGGGAGCAAAAGTTCATATTGAAAAAGATGATTTATTTGAAATACATTGGCTCTCGGCACACGAGTACTGATAATGTAATAAAAGGGAGTCCAAAAAGTGAAAGGGATAAATTAAAGAAGGCTCTAAAGTATTTAATAAAAGAGAATTATATCCTTACAAAACCTACTTCTTATGGGCTTCAAATCTCAATTAATTTCAAAAGAATTGATGAGATCTTGGAGATAATCAGAAATAAGGCAGAATAGGACATTCTAAATATGAATAGAAATTGCTTTTTTGATAAGGGAGTTTTTCTCCATATCTAAAAATTATTCTCACCCATTTCCAACCCCCCTCCAAAACCTTATTTAACACACCTCCCCTTCTATTTTCATGTACGATGAGTTCGTCGAAAAGCTTTACACATACACGAAGTTTGCCAAACTAGGGCTTGAAAATATTCAGAATCTTTTGAAAATTTTAGATAATCCTCAAAATAATTTTAAATCAATACATGTAGCAGGCACGAACGGAAAAGGATCGGTAGCCGCGATGGTATCGCAGATACTGATGGAAGAAGGATATAAAACAGGATTGTATATCTCCCCACATCTGGTAGATTTTAGAGAGAGAATCCAGATAAATAGGGAGTTAATATCTAAAGATGATCTTCTGAGGATAGGAGAAAATATCGTGAATATAGTTGACTCCAGAAATCCGGCTTCTTTTTTTGAGATCACCACCGCTATAATGTTCAAATATTTTGCAGAAAAGAAGGTAGATTACGCCGTTATAGAGGTAGGCATGGGCGGGAGATTAGATGCTACCAACGTTGTTCTTCCAGAAGTTTCAGTAATTACACATATATCTTTAGATCATACAAAAATTCTTGGAAATACTATAAAAAAGATAGCATTTGAAAAGGCAGGAATCATAAAAAATAGACCCACAGTAATATCCGATTACAATCTTTACGATTTTTTTTCAGAGATATGCAAGGAAAGAGGATCAAAATTATATTCAGTCGGTAAAGATCTCAAATACACCAAAAAAGGTGATTTTTTTGACGTAAATGGAGTTCTGAATCTGAAGAATTTAGAAATTTCTCTTAAAGGAGATCACCAGGTATTAAATGCTGCCGCAGCTATTCTCGCATCTTACGTTCTAGATATCTCTAAAAATAGTATTAGAAAAGGTCTGAAAAAAACAAAATGGGAGGGAAGATTCGAAATAGTCAGCAATAATCCGTTAATCGTTTTCGATGGGGGACACAATCCCGCTGGAATCAGAAGTGCTGTAAAAACTATGAAAAACTTCAATTACGATAATATTTACATAGTTTTTGGAGTTTTAAAAGATAAGGATTACAAAAAAATGATCAGATATCTTGAAAATTTGAATGGGGAGTTTACCTTCACAAAACCGAACAGTGACAGAGCTTTGGATCCCGAAGAACTTTTGAAATATGGAGAAGGAACGGTGATAGAAGACCCGAAAGAAGCTTTTGAGATGGCAAAAAAGAAAGCAAAAAATGGAGATGCGATCCTCGTTGTCGGCTCTCTCTACCTTGTGGGCGATATAAAAAGCGCTATTCTATGTAAATAGCGGGCTTTGTCGGGATTGCAAATATTTTTTTGTTTCTGGGATCGTACTCATCATTGATTTTAAGTTTCATTCCCACTTCTTTCTCGATAAACTCCTTCGATTCTTTCAAAATATCTGCTTCATCTATCTTTTTCGAGAATATTCTATTCTTTATAAGTTCATTTATTAGTTTGCTCACAATTTTTCCCTTTTTTCTCATTTTTTCGTCTTTCATAACATCTTTAATGCTTTCATTGAAATTCTTCTTTTTCTCTACAATTTCAGCAATTTCCCACGACCATTCTGGAGCGGTATACACATAGACATTTTTTCCTTCGAGCTTTGCAACTTTCACGATCTCCCTGATGTCATCAATTACGCCTTTTATATAATCTTCAGTTTTGAGTATCGTCTCATCTATCTTCGTTTCGTCGTACTCGGGCCATTCTGCTGTGGATATAAAACCTTTCTTTCCGAGTTTCTCCCATATTTCTTCAGAAATATGCGGAGCAAAGGGAGCAAGAATCTTTGTTTGAGTCTCTATTATCCAGGACATAGTTTCTTTATTGGGTACTTCACATCTTCTCAGATACCATCTCAGATTTCTCTGAAGATCGAAAAATCCTTTCTGCAGAGCAGTTCGAAACATCATATTCTCCATAGCGTCATCGACTTCTTTCATGATCTGATTCACAATAGCTTCGATCCAGTAGTCTATCCGCATCTTCGTTTCTCTGCCCTTATTGTAGTTTTTTATTGCAAACTCGTGCCATGCTTTCAATCTCTCTTTTATCGTCTCAACGAACTGTGTTTCAATATTGGCATCGTCAATACCCTCTCCCGCAAAGGCAAGCATCATTCGTATCGGATCAGCTCCGTGGGTTGCAACATTACCCTTTAGGAGGGTTACATTTCCTTTGGATGTGGACATCTTTTCAGCATCTATCATTACCCATCCGTTGACAGCAAACCCTCGCGGCCAGTACTTTTCAGGGAATATTGCAGTGTGATTGAAAAGACAGAACGTCAGATGGTTCTGGACGAGATCTTTTCCGGAGCTTCTCAGATCAAATGGGTACCAGTACTCAAACTCTTTTCTCATTTTTTCCAGTATTTCTTTCGAGACGCCGTAATCTTTTGTAGTTTCTTTTCCGAGAAATATGTAATCAAAAAACTCGTCATCTATAACATCAGCTTTTATCGTCCCGTCGTTGAAATATTTAGAGATCGTATAAAAAGCCATGTAGATCGTTGAGTCTGAAAGACTTTCAATCACCCATTTTTTATCCCATGGCAGTTTCGTGCCGAGACCAAACTCTCGTGTACACGCCCAGTCATTCAGCCAGTCAACGACGTAATGGAACTGCTTTCTTACAGCGTCCGGAATTATGTTCATATTATCCACAGCGTCATGCGTCTTTTTCTTCCATTCCGGATCATTATATCTGATGAACCACTGATCCTTCACTATCTTCACGATACATTTTGTGAGGCATCTGCAGACTATCTCTCCCGACGGTTCGTACATTATGTCTGCTTTTTTTGAATCTATAAGCATTTCTTTAATTTTTTCTTTAGTTTCCATAACAGATAATCCTTCGTATTCTCCACAGTTTTTGTTCATTACTCCTGTATAAAATCCTGTAGAATAAACTTCCTTCTTAGCTTTTTCTAGAAGTTCTTTATCCTTCTGAGATTTTATTCCAAGTTTTTTGCAGATTTCCACAGCGGGAAGTTCTCCAAAACCTTTCGTTTTTATTATCGCTATCGGTTCTATCTTTTTTACCCCGTTCCAATCAAGATTAAACTTTTCACAGAGCTTTCTGTCTTTTTGAAGATCGTACAGTCCCATCCAGTCGTCGGGAGCATCCGAAGGAACGCTGGTAACGATTCCTGTTCCTTTGTCAGGATCGCAAAAAGTTGAGGGCAAAATCATGATCTCTCTTTCAATTCCCGGAGCCTTTACATATTTTCCAAGGAGTTCTCTTCCTTTTACAGTTCCTGTAATTTCGATATTTTGTTCCTGATTTTTCAGCTTTTCGAAGCATTCCTTGCTCATGATCCAGATCTCGTTATCTACCTTAGTTTTGACATACTCTATATCAGGATCTACCCACAGATTTGTCTGTCCGAAAACTGTCTCGGGTCTCAGTGTCGCAGCAACGATGTATGAATCTCCAAACTCAAATTTTAGCAACGTAAATTCCTGTGGAGTTTCTCCCTCTCCTTCAAGTCGTGCATGATCTCCAACAGGGTTCTGGCATTTCGTACACCAGATCACGGGATGTTTTCCTATGGCGACAAGTCCTTTCTCCTTCAGTTTCCTGAACTGCCATTCAATGAATTTATTATAATACGGGTTTAATGATGTTGTGATAAACGATCGTCTCCAGTCTATCCCAAAACCTGTGGCCTTTAAATGTTCTATCATTTTTTTTGAAAAATACTTTGTCCAGTGGACCGGGCCCTTGAAGTTTTCTATTTCTTCATCGGGGATTCCCATCTTTTTCAAGTTGTTGATCTGTATTTCTTCACCTTCAGAAATTCTTTCAGCGGCGGCAACTATTGGTGTTCCAGTACAGTGGAAGGCAAAAGGATAGATTGCGTTGAATCCTTTCATTCTTTTGTATCTGGCTATTATGTCACCTCTCAGAAAGGTGAACGCTCTACCGAGATGCAGGTATCCGTTCATGTAAGGATACGGAAGATTGACAAAAAACTTTTTTCTATCGTCGGGATCTGATTCAAAGATCTTCGCCTTTTCCCATCTTTCCTGCCATTTTTTATCTATAGATCTAAACATCGCCATCTACCTCACAACTTTTCAAAACTACCCGAGAAGAGTTTTCGTGTTTATGCACATAAAAAGCAATCACTTACCTTGTACATATACAAAGAGAATGGAACAGTTATTTATAAATTTATCGGTGGTTTTAGGTTACAGCGGCATCGTTTCAGAAATTACTTAATCGGGCACATCATTTCCGATACCACCCTCCCAAATAAATGCGGTAACAAATTCTTTATCGATAAATTCGAAATTTTTATCAAATTCTACATCTTTACCGATGAACTTGTACGATGGAGCCGCAACATAAAATTCTTTACTAAGATACTTTGCTGTTAAAGCTAATGAAAGTGTCCCTGTTTTATTAATAAATCCTGTTTTTAATAAAGAATCAGCACCAACTACCACTACTTCACAGTTTTTAACAGCATACCCCATAAATGCATCATAGTATACTTCCACCTCCTTTTCTTGTTCTTCCAACCATTTTGCGGTGTCAATTCCTTCTTTTTCAGGTTTTGATTCAAGAACATTGATTTTCTTTGCTCTTATCAATCCCCTTTCAACTATATGACTTCTACTTATTATTGTCACGATCTTGCCTTCAACGATCTTTTCCAAATTTTCCGATGTCTTTGAGTTCATTTCTTCAATTTTATCAATTAATACATCGATTCGCGGATTTGATTTAACAGACTCCATAATAAACTTTAAACCCGACATAGATTCGTGCGTATTTACTATTTTTTTGCATATCTTAACTCTCTCATCTTCTTTTACTTCTTTAAGTAATTCTAAAGTGTTTTTTATTATTCTTGAAGAACCACTTCTTTTATCCTGCATTATGGAGTTTAAATCTATTGACATGATGAATAATTCATATTGGATTTTATTAGGTTTTGGCTCGCAGGAAATCTCTATGAGGTAAACCCTTTGTGTAAGTATTGTATAATATCAGTGCAGCCCATGCTTCAGTTGTATAGATCGCAAAAAACTCTGATACGGGATACACCTCACCTAAGAATAGAAAGCTCATATTAGCAAGACCTATTACAAAGCCAAAATAGCCGATCGGTTTCATAAACTCCGGATGAGTCAGGAGTGCACTGTTAACAAGAATCATAAATACTATAATACCCAAAAATATGATAAAACTCCAAAAATTGTGCGCATGCATTAAATCCTCCGAATAAATGCCGTTCATGATCAATCCAATGCCTGTGAGAAATCCAGCAATTTGACCCGCACGAAGAACGTTGTGGCGCGTATCTCGGTGCCACACATAAAACCCACCGACAAATAAGATCACTGCGAGACCCTGGACGACCTGACCTGCGTTATAGAACCGTGCACCAACAGGATTCCAAAGCGAGTATCCGAGATCACTGTGAAAATTTACCAGAGGAGAAAATGGTTCAGGACCTGACCAAAGTAAAAGTGCGGGTACATTAAAAAATAATTCAGATAGTATAACAATTATGCCCCCGATGAAAATGATCGGCCACTTGAAAGGATTTTTTTCCATTAAACGTCTCTCCTATTGGTTCACAGTATAATTTTGCGTGCGGTATAAAAATCTTTTGGCACTATAGAACAATACTATAGAATATGGCTCGTGATGTCTAAACCCCATTTTCAATACTATTCTAGTTATCAGAAACATTTTTTAATTGGATATTATCAAAGGATCATTATGGAAAAAAAACACATTGTCGGCATTCTCATAGGTGAAGCACCATCCCTCGAAAAGGCGAAATCCGTCGTGGAAAACGGCAGTAGATGTCCATACTCCGTGACGTACGTGAATTCAGGGCGTACGATTATAGGGGTGTCCGTTATACCACTGGACCACAAATGGTGGCTGGAATGGGTAGAAGAACATCCTGAAGAGACCATAGGACTCACCCACGTCGAAGTGTTCTTTACGAGAAAAGTAAATGCATCGAGCCCCTGGAGCCGTGGAGAAGTAAAGCCGCTCACGGAAATCTCCCCGTGCGGATCTTCATGTGAGAAGTGTCCCCGATATCGTAAGGAGTGTAAAGGCTGTCCCGCGACGCGGTATTATATAAATGAGTAAAGGGAAAAACTTGAGTGTCTCCCTAAGAAAAGATATTTAAAGTTGTTCACGTAATAGTAAAAGCTGTTAAAACTATCGGTATCAATCTCTGGAGGAGTTTTAAATGGACAAAATAGGAGTTTCAGGAAGTGAAGAAAAAGGGGACTGTTATGTTGAAGTTAACCTTGATTCTAAGGAATTAAAGATTGACATACAGAGTAAAGTTCAGAAACTTTATGGAGAAGCTATAAGAAAAAATGTAGAAAATACATTGAAGAAATTTGGAATAAAAAAGTGTATTATAAAGGTGAGTGATAAAGGTTCATACGATTTTGTCATCTCTGCGAGAATAGAGTCTGCGTTATTAAAGGCTGGTGTGAAGATAGAAAATGATTTTGTTGATAGAGGAAAGGAAAGAGAAACAAAACTTAGGAGAACAAGGCTATATCTTCCCGGAAACAATCCAAAGTTGGTTTTTGATGGGAGTATATTCGACTGCGATTGCGCAATTTTAGATTTAGAAGATTCAGTCAGTGCGGAGAATAAAATAGATGCAAGAATTCTCGTTAGAAATGCTCTTTTTAAATTAAAATATAAACAGGAAACTATGGTAAGGATCAACTCTCTCCCTCT